>JAJQAK010000184.1:0-1641 GCA_021203845.1 Clostridia bacterium
CGAGCTGAGACGGAGATGACAGTATTGACCGCATGAAGGGTGATTAGGCATGTTGGTCGCGGGGATCTATTATGGGGAAGCTGACGGAAGAACAGCACGATATCATCAATTATATTGTCGTCTGCGTGAGTGAGTTTGCCGAAAAGTACGGCATAGGCATGGACGAGTTGTTCGAATACCTTAAGACATACAAGGGCATAGAGTATCTGCAATCCTATTACGATGTGGAGCATCTTTGCTCGTTCAGTGAAACCGTGGAAAGTCTGACCGCCATATGCAAAAAGCACGGGGGCAATTTCAGATGAAACTCTATCACGGCTCCAACACGGAAATAGAAGACGTGAACCTTTCGAAAAGCGCCGTGTACAAGGAGTTCGGCGACGGATTCTATACGACGGCGGAGCTAAGCGATGCCTGGAGGTTCGCGAAAAGAAAAGCGGCGTTAAGCGGCTGGAACCCCGTCGTCACGGTTTTCGATGCGCCGGACGGTCTCTTACGGGAGAAAGAGCTCAACATACGTGTTTTCGGCGGGAAGCCGCGTCTTGAATGGGCGGTTTTTGTCAAAAACAACAGAGACAGAGAATATGCCCACGCGGCGAGTGCAGAATGTAATCTGGACCGCAAACACGACGTCGTTATAGGTCCCATAATGGACGACGACCTCGCTCTGATTATCCGCACATATTCAAACGAGTTTCTTGGCGACGACTATCTGAAAGAAAAGCTTCCTCTCTCCGAATTGCCTGTGCAGTATTCGTTCCATACGGAAAGAGGGCTTGGCCGTCTTAAAAAGACGGGGGTGCTGTATGAGTAACGAACAACTTTTTATGATTGAGTACACCGTGGCCGACATGGTGAAGTATCTTATGGAGGACTACGGCGTAGACATGGTCAGGGCCTTGGAGATAGTCTATTCCTCTCGGACGTTCAGACAGCTTAAGAATGTGGACACCGGGCTGTATGTCGAGGAAGGTCCTTATGTGTATGAGCTTTTGAAGGCGGAACCGGATTTCACGTCACGCGTCAAAGGCGAATAAAACGCGGTCAGTATGACGCCATGCGGGCATCCGGAGGGGTGCCTTTTATTGTAAACGAATTCATGCCTTTTTGGTTGACAATAATGCCCGAAATATAATACAGTATTGCCATGCAGAGAAGATATTCCGGAAAACTTGCCGCCGTTGACATCGCCGAGTGTGCGATATTCGTTGCGCTCATGGTAGCCGGTACGTACGTGTCAATTCCTTTCTGGCCCGTGCCGCTGACGTTTCAGACGGTTATATGCATTCTGTCCGGGCTCATGACGGGCTGGAAGAAGGGGATGATATCCATGACGGTATACATGGTCATGGGGCTCATAGGCATTCCGGTGTTCTCTGCCGGCGGGGCGGGATTCTCGTACGTCATGATGCCGACCTTCGGGTACATCATAGGGTTTATATTCGCGGCTGGCGCCGCGGGACTTATACGGGGGAAGAACGTGAAGGGTTCATACAGAAGATACCTCGTCGCGGCTGTCGTCGCCTTTTTCGTGAACTACGCGATAGGCATCCCGTATTTTTCAGTGATGTGGAAGGTGAACGGCAACGCTGACCTCGGCGCGTACATACTTTCTTACAACGTGCTGTATATGCCCAAGGA
>JAJQAK010000184.1:1741-4491 GCA_021203845.1 Clostridia bacterium
GCGATTTTGGGCGTGACGAAGATCTCTTACGAGGATTTTTGCCAAGGGCGGGAGGAACAGAAAAACTGTCCATATTACGCCTGTAAAAGCCGCTGGCAGCAGGAGCTCATCATGGACCAGATAGCGGACAATATCTTTTCCGATCCAAGGCCACACGACTACATGAAGGCCAGGACCAAAGAGAGGTCGCCCAAGAGGGCTTATAAGAGGCAGAACAACGTCACGGTGAGCAGGTATGAGACATTCTATGAGGAAATGAGGGAGGCCGCGAATATGTAAACGATTAAAGCTTGTTCATTTTTAAATTCTCGCACCACTTGTATGAAAACTGGAGGGAAACATGAGAAAAGACGAGACAAACAATGTGAAGAAACTTGTTAGTGACTTGAAGAAATTAATATGGAAGAAACAGTGCGAAACTTCAAAGGTCATAAACGCGAAACTGATAGAGTTATATTGGGAAATGGGCGAAATGATATGTCATAGACAGGAGGAATACGGCTGGGGGAAGAGTGTTGTTGAGGTTTTGTCAAATGAGTTGAAAAGGGAATTTCCTGATTCACTTGGATATTCAGCTCCGAATCTTTGGCGTATGCGTAACTTTTATTTGACCTATTGTCATAGTGAAAAACTCGCACCACTTGTAAAAGATCTCAGCTGGTCAAACAATCTTCTCATAATGGAGAAGTGTAAGGACGATTTGGAAAAAGAGTTCTACATTCAAATGGTCAGGCGGTATGGTTGGTCGAAGCGCACCCTTACAAATTTTATCGAGAATAAAACGTACGAGAAGTACCTCTTGAATCAGACAAACTTTGACCTTACAATACCTCAGGAACAAAAAATGGAAGCCAGGTTGGCGGTAAAAGACGAGTATGTCTTTAATTTCATAGATTTGTTGCCTGATTACAGTGAGTATGAAATGGAGCAAGAGCTGATAAAGCACTTGACGAAGTTTCTTTCGGAGATGGGCGACGATTTTATGTTTTATAGAGATCGGTATCATTACCAGGTGGATGGCAGGGATTTTTATATAGATCTAGTTCTCTACCACAGGATACTTAAATCCTATGTGGCTATAGACTTGAAAATCGGAGACTTTGAGCCCGAGTATGCCGGTAAAATGCAGTTTTACCTTTCCTCATTGGATAAATTGGTCAAACTGCCCGAGGATAATCCGTCCATAGGGATTATCGTGTGTAAGAATAAGAATAAAACGGTCGTTGAATACACTTTGGAGCGTACAAACGCTCCTATGGGGGTGTCGACGTATCAGCTGAAAAACACTTTACCGGATAACCTGAAGGATATGTTGCCTTCGCCGGAGGAAATAGCCAATATTTTGACGGTGTTCGATAAAAATGATAGCGATAAATAATAAGGATGGACGTAAACATATCGATAATATGCGGGGACGCGGTCGAAGAACTTAAGAAAATCCCGTCGGAAAGCGTAGACCTTATTGCCACGGACCCGCCGTACAATCTCGGAAAAGATTACGGGAACAACTCGGACGCGCTCGAGTACGACGATTTTTTCGCATTTTCTCGCGGATGGCTTACGGAGGCGAAGAGGGTTCTTGCCGGCGACGGCACGATATACGTGTTCATGGGCGTGAGACACATATCTCACGTCTACGACATTTTGGAGCGGGAGCTCGGCATGGCGTTCAATTCGTGGATCACGTGGCACTACACGCAGGGAATCGGCAAGACGAGGGGATTTTCCCCGAGACACGACGACATCCTGATGTTCACGAAAAGTTCGGCGAAGTTCACGTTCAACCTGGACGACGTGAGGGTGCCGCAAAAGGCGTATCGTGCGAGAAACAACATGGAAGGCGCGAATCCAGGGAACGTCTGGGAATTTTCCCACGTACACTTTTGCAACAGGGACAGGACGTCGCATCCGACGCAGAAGCCGGAGGCGCTTTTCGAGAGGATGATACTTGCTTCGTCTAATCCCGGGGACACCGTGTTGGATCCATTCGTGGGGAGCGGGACGTCGCTTCGAGTGTGTCAGCAGCTCGGGCGCCACGGCATAGGGATAGACGTCAACCCCGAGTACGCGGAGATGACGAGGGAGAGGCTCGCAAAACCCTTCACGGGTTTCGACAGTATAGACAAAAGGATGCTGCGCGTTCCGGACGGTCTGAACGACGCGGCGTTGTTGGAGGATTACGTAAAAAAGCATGCGGACCGGCTTATGAAAACGCATCCCGGCACCGTGGGGGATTTTCTTAAGGAAGTTGAGAGAAAATACAATTACAAGATTGAATACGGACGGATTTTTGAGTAAAATAATTTAAGGAAGGTTGAAAACGAAATGCCGAAATACTACGATTTGACTAAGACGAGTTACACGAACTATATGTCGTGCCCCAGAATGGCATGGCTCTATCAGCACAGAAAGGAAGAGGCCGCGGAGGACCCCAAAAAACTTCAGAGGCTTCAGCAGGGAGGCGATTTCGGAGAAGTGGCGAAGGGACTTATGGGCGAATACACGGACGTCACGGAAAGGTTTCCCATGGGAGCTCTCAACATCGCCAAAATGGCGGAAAAGACCGCGAAGGCCATGGCCGCCGGCGTCGAAAACATCTGCGAGGCGGCGTTCATCTACGACAGGTGTTACTGCGCCGTGGACATTCTGCATAGAACAGAGGACGGCTGGGACGTATACGAGGTCAAATCTTCGGGGAAGGTATCGGAGTGGTACCTTCGGGACGCGGCCTACCAAAAATACATAATAGA
>JAJQAK010000122.1 GCA_021203845.1 Clostridia bacterium
CTTCGTGCGGAATGAAACGGCCGGTACGGCACGGGTCCCTATGCCTTTAAAATAATTCATTAAAACTCAAAATTGTCGCCTGCAAGGCGACCAAACCGCCCGCCAAAACCTTTATAATGAGGTCACGAAGCGTAAATCTTCGCGAAATCAAAATAAAGGAGTGAAGCTTATGAGAAAAGGCTTGACGGAGATGGTGTTTATTCTGGACAGAAGCGGTTCCATGGGAGGCAGAGAAGCCGACACGATAGGAGGGTTCAACTCATTCGTGGAAAAGCAGCAGGCGTTGGAGGGAGAGGCATATCTTTCCACGATTCTTTTCGACGACGTGTCGGAAGTCCTCATGGACAGGGTGGACCTTAAGAAGGTGGAACCAATCGGCGAGCGTGAGTACTGGGTCCGTGGTTGCACGGCGCTTCTGGACGCGCTGGGGGACGCGATACATCACATAAAGACCGTGCACAGGTACGCGAGGGAGGAGGACAGGCCCGAGAAGACGGTCTTCGTGATAACCACGGACGGTCTCGAAAACGCGAGCCACAAATACAGTTTCGCGGAAATCCGTTCCCTCATCACTCGGCAACAGGAGGAGTTCGGATGGGAGTTCCTGTTCCTCGGCGCGGGGATAGACGCTATAGCGTCGGCCGCAAGCATAGGGATAAGGGCGAACAGGGCCGCGAGGTATTCCAACAACTCCCGTGGGATATACAGCGCGTATGAGGCCATGGGCGATGCCATGTGCTGCATGAGAATGGACCGTGCGGAGGAGATGGACGAAAAGCTTTGGGCCAAAGGTCTTGTCGACGATGAAGATGACGCGGACGACAAATCATAGCGTCGCAAAAAAAACAGGGAGGCACGGAAGAAATTTCGTGCCCTTTGACGTTCAAAAAAGGTTTTTCGTGCGGTGACGCCGTATATACCCGTGAGAGTAAAAACGTATGGGAGGAAACGTTATGGCGGTTGAAATACTGGAAGAATATACCGGTCCCGCGCGGCACGCGGACATAGCACCGGTACAAACCGATAAGTCCCGCGGGAGGATTCGCGCGGAAGAAAAGGACGGCATCCTCTACGTGTCCGTGGAGACGGGGGAGACAAGGTCGAAGAATGCGCTTTGCGCAAAATTCATGAAGGCAATCGAATACGCCGCGGACAGGGGATACGGTGATGTCCTGTTCCAGTCGACGGCGTACGAGGGGCTCGGGATAAGCTCTTCCGCGGTTTACAGGGCCTTGACGGCCGCCCACGACTCCTTGTACGACAAAATGGACGGACAGCTCACAGTGTATCTTTGCACGGAAGGGGCGAGGTCACAGTGGACAGAGTCGAGAATGTCCGTCCTTTTGCGCTCGTGTCTGGACATGGTGAAGCCGCCTAAAGAGCCGGAAGACGGCGCCGGGTGGTATAAACCCAATCGTCCGCAGCAATACGCCCGTCGCGTCAGCTCAAAAGTGGACGAAGAAATCCTCATGGAGTACTCAATAAGACCTGAATTCAAGTGTTCTCCAAAGTTCAATTACGATATGGCGGAGTTTTCGATTGCGCCCAGAAACGACGACTTCATCGAGGACACGGTGTCAAAAATCAAAAATGAGACTCCGGACGCTATGAGTGAGAGTTTTTCTGCTATGCTATTCCGCCTTTTGGACGAAAAAGGAGTGGACGAGGTGAGCTGCTATAAGAAGGCGAACATAGACAGAAGGCTTTTCTCCAAGATGAGGAACACGAGTTATACTCCTTCAAAAAAAACGGCGATTTCTTTAGCGGTGGCGCTGGAGCTTTCTTTGGACGAAACGACTGATTTTCTCCTAAGAGCCGGATTCGCTCTTTCACCGCAGATAACGTTTGACAGGGTCGTGACGGAGTTCATCTCGCACGGCGACTACAACATATACGACCTGAACGAAGCCCTGTACCTTTGCGGGCTGGGGACGCTCAGCGACCGCGGCAAACAATCAGTCTGAGGTATTCATCTGAACCGGGTTCGCAGACCCGGTTTTTTTGCGCGTGGCGCGCGCCACATGGCCATTGTCGGTTGACACGGCTCCCATATATGATAAAATAAGAGTTGTAAATTCTACTTGCGAGGTGCGGAGGTGTACAGACCGAAATATACGGCCGCGGACGGTCTCATAATAGACAGACTGCTGAAGGTGTTTTTGGGTAAATACCCCGACACCATCGTGGACTTCAGAAAAGACTCGTATTCCGAGGACACGAGGGCGATAGGTCCCGAAGACAAGCATGCCATCTGTTTCGTTTACAGACCGTCAGAGTACGAGCTTCTCATGACGGCGAGCGACGGCAAGACATATCTTCTGGAGTCCGACGGCGACCTCGAAGCCCTCGCCGAAGAGACCCTGAAAGTTTACGAGGCGCACCTGGATGAACTTAAAGAGGAGATGCCCGAATCTTCTCGGGATGGTGACGAGTCGATAGTGCGTTCCAGACGCCGGAACTATTATTCCAGGGATCTCGCCGAACCGGACATCGCGTCCGTGCCCGAGCCCTCCCCGAACAGAGCGGAGCCGGAGTTCGTGCCGAGGGACGTATCGCTTACGTTTTCCGAGCTGGAGGAAAAATACAACGGGCTTCTTTATGAGCTCATACAGAACATACGCGAGATTGCCTCCGTCAATCTCAACGAGGCCGGCACCACGCTACTTTTCGGCAGGCTCGGCATAGACTGCCCGAGAAGGGGCTTCGAATCGCTGGCGGAGGAGATAGGCTACACGTCGGGCGAGGCCACGAAGCTCATGCGCGACATTGTGGAGGTCTTCCGCGGGTGTGAAGAAGAAAGGAAGCCGTTCACGGACAGACTCTCGGAGGTCTCCCTCGATGAGTTCACGGCGTATCTCCTCCTCATAGACGAGGACATAAGGCTGACACCGTTCTTCTACGACGCGTATCTCGGAAGGGAGTACAAGAAATCGACTTACAAGGCCCTGCAGGAGATGTACGGAAAAAAAGAGACGGAGCGTGGCGGCTCAAAGCTCTACGGGGAGAGATATTACGAGGTCACGAGACGTATTCTTGGACAGATAATGTTCGGCCCGAAAAAACGCAGGCTTACCGACGAGGAGTTCGGAAGACTCAAAAAGGAGAGAGAGGTCAAGACCTTCGGCGACGAAAACTACAAAGTCGTTGACAAGCACGGGAACGTCGCCTACTGCGAGTCAGACACGCAGAAATCGGTATACAAGGACTTCATGTCCTACGGCGTATTCAAAGAAGTGAAGATGCAAAGCCTCCGAATTCCCACCAAATACTACGACATATATCCCACTTTCCAGTGTCTCACTCACGAGGGCTACTTCGTGGTTGTGGACGTCAAACCCATGATACGCATGGGCGAATACACAAACATCTGGAGGTTCAGGAACATAAAGTCGTACTGCGAGAAGTACGGCTTCGGCTACCTCGTGATAGACGGAAGTTACAATTCGTTCTACCATATAGACGAACACGCTCCGAAATTCGAAGAAGACGTCATTTCGATAATAAGGGAGAACGGTGAGATTCTTTACCCCGATTACAAGAGACTTCTCGTCAAGTACAATCTCGGCGAGAGAAACACGCTCTCGCTCATAAAAAGATACGACCTCAAGCTCACGATACCTTTCAAACTTCAGTTCGAGAGTCCCGGCCGCGTCAGATAGACATCGCCGCGCAAATGTATACAAACGAAAATATAAAGGAGGCGGAATATGAGTTCCAAACCGTCCAAAGGCAAACGACAAGACGTCATTATTGCCGAAGCCGAGCAAAAATACAACCTGACAAAAACATTTGAATCCATAGATTTGCTTGCATCTCAAAAAATCAGTCCGACTGAGGCGTCCGAACTCGCCACCGATTTGAAGAAATTTATAATAACCTCCAGCAAATTGATTGAGACGAGTGAGCATATTTGGCAAAACGATGAGAAAATACAAGGCCATTATGAATCGGTTATAACCAATCAGAGCGAGACGATTGATTATTGGAAGGGATTGAGTGATCGACAGAACGATCTGATCGATTCCCAAAAGAAACTCATCACGATGCTGGAAGAAAGGGACAGGTACATAACGGAAAATTTCGATATTCCGAACGATTTTGATGACGAGTCCGACGGTGATGGGGGAGAAGGAGACGAAAAAGAATAAAAAAAGGCATCCGATTTTCTCGGATGCTTTTTGAATGGTAGCCCTGCTGGGAATCGAACCCAGGATTCAGCCTTGAGAGGGCTGCGTCTTAACCTCTTGACCACAGAGCCAATGCAAGTATAGCAAATACGTTTGAATTAAGCAAGCGAAAAACCGTCCTTCGCGTCAATTCATGCGGGATTGCAGACATGTCCGTTTACTCGAGCAAATGCCGCGGGGAACGCAAATAACAAAAGAGCGTCCGCACTCTATACGTAAACGCTCTTTATTTGGTGCACCATCGGGGACTCGAACCCAGGACCCATCGATTAAGAGTCGATTG
>JAJQAK010000038.1 GCA_021203845.1 Clostridia bacterium
CCGGGGCCCACCCACACCGCGATGTTCTGGGAATCTATCCCGCAGTCCGTGAGCACCTCGGAAAGTCTCGCCCCCGTGGACTCCTCTATCCCCTTCATGCAGATGACGAACTTCTTGCCCTCAACGCCGCATGTGACGACCTTTTTCATGAACCCGCGAAGCCCCTGCGAGGATATGGATATGATTATCACGTCCGACGCGCCAACGGCCTTTTCGAGGTCAGAAGTGAGCGTTATCGCGGGGTCCAAGGTGACGTACTCGTTTCTCCCCGTCTCTTTGAGAACCTTGTACGAATAATCGTCCTCCGGTCCCCAGGATATGACTTCGTTTTTAAGCACCGAGGCCTGGTACCAGGCGAGGAAGCTTCCCCATCTGCCGCAGCCCAAAACTGATATCTTCATGACGTTATATCGGCTTTCTGTCTTTTAGCGCCTGGGCGAGTGTCACCTCGTCCGTGTACTCTATCTCTCCGCCCACGGGCATGCCGTGCGCGAGTCTCGTAACCTTAACACCGAGGGGGGTGAGGAGCCTCGATATGTACATCGCGGTCGCGTCGCCCTCGACGTCCGGATTGGTCGCCATTATGACCTCGTCCACGCCGCCCTCGTTCACGCGGTTCAAAAGCTCCTTCACGCGTATGTCGTCGGGACCTATCCCCTCCAGAGGGGAGAGCACTCCGTGGAGCACGTGGTACACGCCCCTGTACTCGCGCATCTTCTCCATCGCGATGACGTCCTTGGGTTCCTTCACGACACAGATCGTACTCCGCGGCCTTCCGGAAGAGCATATGTCGCAGATTTCTTCCTCGGTGAAATTTCCGCATATTTTGCAGTACTTCACCCTTTTTTTGCAGTCGACGACGGCGTCTGCGAACTCCTTCGCCTCGGCCTCGGACATGCTCACTATCCTGTACGCGTACCTTTGTGCGGTCTTCTGTCCCACTCCGGGGAGCTTGCTGAACTCGTTTATGAGTTTCCCTATGGGGTCAATGAAAAAATCCATGTTGCAATCCCGCGCTTATATGAGCCCGCCGTTGTAGGGGGCCATTTTCTCGTCGTACAGCGCCTGCGCCTTCTCGTATCCGTTGTTTATGGCGGCCATTATGAGGTCCTCGAGCATGGCGACGTCGTCCTCGTCGGACAGGTCCACCATCCCGGGAAGCTGGCTCCCGAACTCGATTCCGTTTATCTCCTTTTTGCCGTTCATGTAGACGACCACGGTTTCGTCTCCTTCCTCGCCGCCGCCGGAAAAGCCCAGAACCTCCGTGTCCTCGAGCTCTTTTTCCGCCGCCTCCATCTGCTCCTGCACTTTCTGTGCCTGCTTCATGAAGTTTTGCATGTTTCCCATGCCGCCCATGCCCTGGTTGCCCTTGTATGCCATCTGTACACCCCTTTTGTGGTTTTTCTACTTTATGACGAGGTCTTCCCCGAAGTTCTCCTTAAGCGTGCGGAGCGCCTCTTCTTTTTGAGAGATGCTCTCCATGTCGGTCTGCTCGCTGCTTTCAAGTCTTATGTCGAAGTCGTCCACTCCGAACTCTTTGAGAACGTCCTCCACCGACGACCTGTTGGCCTCTTTGTTGAGTCCTCTGTACACCTCCTCCCTGTCGGTCAGAAGAACGAACCTTTTCCCCTCCATCCTTGCGGAAAGGTCGGTGCAGAGCGTGAAGACGACCGCGTTTATGTGCGTGGTACGGAGGGCCTTCATGAGCTTCGCGTATATGCCTATCGCCGAATCGGTCGCGGAAGCCGGCCTTTCGCCTTCCGCGGGCGAGTCGAAAAGCGTCTCCTCGGAAGGCGCGGGCTCGCTCTTGTCATTTCCAGGGACGAGCCTTTCCACGGGAACGGCAACAACATCTTTCGCCGCGAAACGCTCCTCTCCGAAATACCCCGCGCCATCATGGGACGAATATTCGTACCCGCGATTTTCCCCTGCCGAGGGAGCGTGTGCCGGACTTGCGCCCGCAGCGGGGATTTCGACGTATTTTGTCACCGTCACGGCGCCGCTTTCAATCTTTTTCTCCAAAGCCGCCAGGCGGCCCATGAGGGCTTCCATGTCGTAATCCGCGGACGGCATGGACGCGCGCAGCACCGCCGTCTCCAGCGTGATCCTCGGGTTAATCGCGAAGCGAAGGTCGGTTTCCGCCTTGGTGAGAATCTCGCTCACTCTCAAAATTTTGTGGCCGTCCGCCTCTTCCGCTATCTCGCGGACCCTTTTGAACCTGTCCGCGGGAAGGTTTATTATCTCCTCGGCGTTACGGCACATCTTGGCGAGGGTCGTCCAGTTGAGGAAGTTGAGAAGGTCCCTCACGAACACGCCCACGCTCTTGCCCGTGGCGAGAATCTTTTCAACGCCCTCGAGACTGTCTCTCTGGTTTTCCGACAAAATCGCCTCTGCCGTCGCAGAAATCTCGCCGAAGTCCGCGCTTCCGAGAACCTCGTTAACGTCCTCGTACGTCAGAACGTCATCGGAAAAAGACGCGCACATGTCGGCTATGGAGAGCGAGTCCCTCGCGGACCCCGCCCCGGCCCTCGCTATGGCGGTCACGGCCTCCTCCTCGTATTTCTTACCCGTCCTGTCGAAAACGCTCCTTATGAGGTTTTCGAGGTCCTCCCTCGGAATGAGTTTGAAGTCGAAGCGCATGCAGCGGGAAAGAATCGTCGCGGGGATCTTCTGCGGCTCGGTCGTAGCGAGAATGAACATCGCGTGCGAAGGGGGCTCTTCCAGCGTCTTGAGAACGGCGTTGAACGCAGCGGACGAGAGCATGTGCACCTCGTCTATGATGTACACCTTGTATCTGCCGTTCACGGGGGGATACTGCACCTTTTCGCGTAGATCCCTCATCTCGTCCACGCCGTTGTTCGACGCGGCGTCTATCTCGGAGATGTCGAGGTTTCCGCCCAGCGAAAGCGCCCTGCACGTGGGGCAGACTCCGCACGGCGACCCGTCTTTGGGGTTTTCGCAGTTCACCGCCCTCGCGAAAATCTTGGCAAGCGTGGTCTTGCCCGTGCCCCTTGGACCGCAGAAAAGATAGGCGTGTCCTATCTTGTCCTCTTTTATCTGGTTTTTGAGTATCTGTACGATATGCTCCTGGCGCACCACCTCGTCGAATGTCGTGGGTCTGAACGCCCTGTAATATGCCAAATAACTCACTTCTATCCCCCGTCAGTCGTTGCTGTAGTGTTTCCCCATTTTCGCGTACGAGCGGGTGACCGCGTTGTCGACGCTTTTGACGTCCCTGCAAAGTCTTCCCGCTATGTCCGATTTGCTGTCACCGGCAAGATACGGTATCATCACGCTGTATTCGTAGGACGAAAGAATTTTTTTGAGCTTCTTTCTGAACTCCCTCCTTTTCTCCTCGTAAAGGGCTCTCTCCTCCGGATTTATGTCGGGGTCTTCGTCCGTCACGTCTTCTATGGTGTCAATGGGAACGTAGTCTATCCTGCCGTACTTCATCTTCTTCTGGTAGTCTATTATCTTGTTTCTGACGCACGTGTTGGAGTACGGTCTGAACGCGCCCTTCTCCCCGTCGTATGTCTCAATTGCCTTGAGAAGGCCCAGAAGCCCTTCCTGTATGAAGTCGTCGAGGTCGGCGTGGGAGCGGAAAAAACTCCTCGCTATGGCCCTCACCCTGGGGTGGTATCTCGTGACGAGCTCGTCCCGGGCCTTTTCGTCGCCGCCCTGCGAAAGCTCTGCGAGCCTCTCGTCGGTCAGATTTTCCAAATCGGTTTCAGACATTGCGCCTCCTCACGACCTCGTACGCCGCCACGCCGAGAGCCACCGACGCGTTGAGCGAGTTGACTTGTCCGTACAGCGGGAGCGACACGACGAAATCGCTCATCTCTCTCGTGAGCCTTCTCACCCCGGAGTCCTCGCCGCCTATCACGAGGGCGACGCTGCCCGAAATCTCCGTGTCGTATATGCTCTGTCCGTCCGCCTCGAGGGCGTACACCCAGTATCCGTACTTTTTTAAAATCTCTATCGCCTTGTTCACGCTCGCGCACCTCGCCACCTTTACGTGGTTCGCCGCGCCCGCCGAAATTCTCACCACCGCCTCGGTGACGGAGGCGCTCCGTCCGGAAGGAATCACGACGCCGTCCGCGCCGACGCACTCCGCGACCCTTATTATGGAGCCCAAATTGTGGACGTCCTCTATCCCGTCGCAAAGGATTACGAGTCCGCTGTCTTTTTTGTCGCCTATTATGTCGTATATGTCCGCGTACTCGAAGTTTCCCCCGAACGCTATCACTCCCTGGTGCCGCCCGTCCTCGCTGTATTTGTCCAGGACGGCTTTGTCGACGAACTGCACGCGCACGCCCGCGCGTCTCGCCTCGGCGAAAATTCTGCCGAGAGACCCGGTGGGATTTTTCTCCATGTATATCTTGTCGAGGTCCTTCCCCGACTTTATGAGCTCGAGGACGGCGTTCCTGCCTTCCGTTATCATAAGTTCAACAGCTCCTCCAC
>JAJQAK010000156.1 GCA_021203845.1 Clostridia bacterium
GGCAGATCGAAGGTTGCTTCGTAACTGCCGGCATAGTCTCCTATACCGGTCACAGTCACGGTCACGGTATAGCTGTCTTCGTCGACGCGGTAGACCGCCGTATAATCCTCATCTTCCGTAAGGTCTATACCTTCGGTATTATTCTGGCCATAGTAGGTCACTTCCGTGCCGTATTTCCCGTCCTCATAGGTCAGCACTGTCTTTGTGTTGTCCGCTGTCAGCTCATACAACATTTTGACTTCAATGTAATACGGCAGCGTTTCACTGTCACCGGTTAGATCCCCGGTTGGCTTAACAGTGGCCCAGGCATCAAGTATATCTTCTGCTTCGGATCCTTCAGGCACCTTTGTGGTGCCGTTGTATTCAACTGTGTAGTTTCCGGCAGACAATACCTTGCCGTCCAGCGTCACGATCACGTCAGGCTCAAGAGCGCCATTGTTCTCGTTGCGCAGGAAGACCGGACCGTTCCCGTTTTTGCCGTCATACGTGCCCTCGGCGCCCGTCGCATCCAGCGCGACGTCACAGTCCGCCATGTCCGTGCGGTAAAGCCTGCAGATATCAGCCTCTCCGCTCTCACTGGTCATTTTCACACTGCGCAGGGGATTCGTTTCGGTATAGACCAGCTTTTCCAAATCGCCCTCGTCCAACGGATGTTCAGTACTGCCCTTCGCCACGATTGGATCCGTTCCCAAAATGGAACTGCCGTAATAGAACTTCAAATCCTGCTGAAGCGCTGAACCCAGTGTGATGCCTGTCGGAGTGGATCCTCCCAGCCTCACCACGAAATCGCCCTTGACATCCCCATAGATCGTCAGATCCGTATTTGCGTCGTTCTCATAAATCTCAGCTGTGGTTTCATCCAAATTGGAAAAAACAGTGTCTTGGATAGTCAGCGAGTTTTTATTGGATAAGCTGTTTCCAGTCGTGTAAATCATATAGCTGGATTCAACCCCGTTTATCCCGCATCCGTTCAGTGCTGCGCGTGAGTAAGTATCCATATACAGTATACTGCTGGCACCACATTCTTCAGGGTCATCAACAGTCAGAGAACTGTCTGTTAGTGTAAGGTCATTCCAATTGGAAGAGTTTCCGTTCCCAAGGTAAATGAGCCGGCCCTGTACCGTGCCTTCACTATCCAGATAGGAAGACGAAATCAGTGTGCAGTCCGTTACTTGTACATTGCAGCGTCCGAGATAAAGCAAAACACCGGCGCAGCCTTCTGTTGTTATGTCATTCAATGTCACATTGGTCAAGCCGCTTCCGGTATACAAACTTATCCCGGCATTCCCGCCGGTGCCTGACCCGCGGACGTTTTTCATCTCCACTTTGTTCAGCGTGAAATCGCCGCTGTTATTGATGTTATAACCTACGAAGAACTGCTGATCCTTCGCGTCGACAACTAAATCCTGAAGCGTAATGCCCGCCGTCTGCCAATAAGATGCCATTAACGGGGCTATCATGGCGTTGCTGCCGCTTCCGTTCAGACTATATTTTTTCCCATCAATGCTAATGACAGCAGGATTGCGGAGATCTGTAACGGACTCTGTCAGTGTGATATCACCCACCAGTTCAATCGCCAGTGTATCATTCTTGGTATAGTCTTCCGTATCTCTCAAAATGCCTCTAAGATCAGCCTCGCTGCTGATCTGCACCGTCATCTTAGGGTCCAGCATACTGATAGCGGACCTCAGAGCCATTTCCGCTTCGTTGACTGCATCCTGAGCCGCATTCGTATCCCCGTCCACAGCTTCTGCCGTGCTCAGTGCCTGCTGCATGGCGGTCCAGGAATCCTCTGAATACTGATTCTCAGTCTTTTCCCCGGCAACAAAAACTGCCTGCTCCAATGCGCCTTTATATGCGCCCTCAACAGTCATTGGAGTCCATGTGAAACTTCCTCCATAAGTGCTCGACAGCACGCTGTTTGTCCAGCCTGAAAGAGCTGCCGGATAGTACCCCACCCCGGTCACTCCTGTCAGAGTAAGGTTATTCATTGTGGGCGGGTCCCCCATAAAGGTAATCTCGGTTGCGCCCGAATTTTGAAATGCATTGGATCCAATACTGGTCACACCTGCCGGTATTGTGATGTTCTTCAGACTGCTGCACCCGTTAAACGTGCTCTGACCAATGGATGTAACTGATTGTGGAATTTCTATTTCTGTCAGGCTAGTGCAGTTGTAAAATGCTCCATTCCCGATTTCCGTTACGGATCCCGGAATCGTAACTTTTGTCAAATTGGAAAACGAGGAAAAAACATAACCCGATACATCTGTTACTCCATACTCAATTATGACCTCCGTTACGGACTCCCTATAATCATAAATGGGTGACTTATTGTTGGTATAGGTCCCTGCGCTGGTAGTACCACCCATTGAACCATCCCCGTATATGGTCATCACACTGCCTGCCAGTTTCCAGTGTACACTTCCCAGGGTCCCTTCTGCTTCCTCATCGATTACCGTCGGCTCGGATTCGGCGTCTGCTGCGAAACCGGTGACTGAAAGGGAAAGCGTCATACAAAGTGCCAGCAGAAAAGCAATTGCTTTTTTACCCTTTTTCAATTTATTCTCTCCCCTTCCCATAATTAATTGTATGCGCTTGTGTCATAAACACTTGCATCAAAGTCACCGTTATCCACTGCTTTCCAAATTCCGGAACCGAAAGCCGTCGCTTTGTAGTATTCAGCTCCCAGCTTGATCAGACTGCCAATATAGCTGTCATAACCCGGAGTCAGTTTCACTCCCTGACTCTGAGTCCATACACTTCCGCAGCCGTTGCTGATCATTTCCATCACAACATCTTCCACGTCTTCCTCGTTCACATGATAAATATTCTTCACAAAATAGGCGATATAATCAAACTCGCTCAGGCTGGTACTATAGTTGGAAAAACTGCCTTCGTAGAGAAGCCCGACAAAATAGGGAAGACCAAGAATATTGTCCGCTGACTGCATGCTTGTGCCGTAAACGGTGTCCGGCATGATTGAATTAATGTCAACGACTTTAACCCCGACCGTGTTCAACCGGCTGATCTGCGTCTCAGTCAGCTCATTCTTGTCCATAATAATCAGTTCTACATCTTTTGCCAAATCCCCATAGCTTCCGTATGTCTTTCCTTCTTCCGGTACTATATAATCAGCAATTCCATCCAGATACTGTAAACAGCGGTCATTCAAATCATCTTCATACGCATTTGTTATGGTGACTGCTCCGCCATTCTCGTTTACAGTGATCCCTGTACAGTATCCCGCCTTTGAGACCTTACCTATCAGACTGCTGATGGGATTAAGGCGGCTTTGCAGATAGTAGTAAATCCCCAGCGCAAAACTCTCATAATCCACGCCGCACTGGACGATATTCCCGTTATTGTAACGGCTCTTCAGATCCGGCAGCGTATTTTTTATCTCAACGGCGTCCTCATAGACGGCATTGGCCATCGTAACGGTGGAATTGAAGGTCTTGTCACTGATGGCATCACCCTGCCTCGTCCAGCCGTCTATCACCAGCGGGCTGTACGGTGTTGTTTTGCCTAAATTGTACAGAGACAGGCCATAGTCATATGAGCTTTTCGTTGCGCCGAACAAAACGTCCGGCTCATAGAAAAATACCGGGTCGCAGTACTTGTATTCCCCATTGACAAGAATATCTGTTCTGTTGTCTGCCGTGGCACCTCCAGTGGGACCGTTCTTCGCATTGTTCAGCAGTGTATAATCGCCGATCCAGCCGCTGTACGCTGCCATGTCATACACTTCAGCCGGCAGGACGTAACTATTACCTGCCAGATTGTAATAGAAATTATACAGGTACGGATCCGGTGCCTCATTCAGATCCGATCCGAACACGAGCAGGTTAAGTGGAGCCGAAGCGTCGCTCATCGCATTCAAAGCACCAGCGCTGTCCGTACTGGTTACGTTGATACCCAGAATACTGAGCTCCGTTGTGTTCGCTGCCGCGGTACCACCAGAGAGGATCCCTTTACCCATGTCCTCTGTAATTTCATCCGGAGCATTTTCCAGGTAAATACTGTCCACATCTGCAGCGAAAGCGGAAACGGCCAATATGCTGAACAACATGGCGCAGGTCAAAAGCAGCGCAACAGCTTTTTTAAATTTTTGCATGATGACTCTCCTTATTCATTTTGGATAGAAATTTTAAAATGGAAGTTTTCACAAGGCCTATATTACAAGATGTTTGGGCTTTCCTGCGCAAAAATGGTGCCAGTGCGCGGTTGGATTATATGTTTGACACATAAAATTATCTCACTTCATCACCATATGGGTGTAAATCAAACCTGAATTATTTACGGGCGATGATTCCGATATTCGAATCATTGACCATAATGTGTCTGTATACCTGAAAGTTCGGAAGCGCTGCCGCAAGCCAGCATTGACTGCCGTTCACGGCAGCGCTCCGAGTCAG
>JAJQAK010000037.1 GCA_021203845.1 Clostridia bacterium
CCCTGGGTGATGTCGCCGGTCGCCGCGATGCCGCCGGTATGGAACGTACGCATCGTCAGCTGGGTGCCGGGCTCGCCTATCGACTGGGCGGCGATGACGCCCACCGCCTCTCCGGTCTGTACGGGCGTGTTGGTCGACATGTTTTTGCCGTAGCACTTCGCGCACACGCCGTACCTCGACTGGCAGGTGAACACCGAACGGATGGGAACCTTTTTAATCCCGGCGTCTACTATCTTCTGCGCGAGGTCGTCGTTTATGAACGTGTTTTGCCCGGCGAGAAGGTTTCCGGCCTCGTCCCTCACCTCGTCGCAGGTGAACCTTCCCTGGATTCTGTCGTAGAGTTTTTCGATTATCTCTCCGTTGTCGTCTTTTATGGCTTCGACTTCGAGACCTTTGGGTTTCCCGCCCTCCATGCAGTCGTCCTCGCGCACGATGACGTCCTGCGACACGTCGACGAGCCTTCTCGTCAGATATCCGGAGTCGGCCGTCTTGAGGGCGGTGTCGGCGAGACCTTTTCGTCCGCCGTGGGAGGATATGAAGTACTCCAAGACGGAAAGCCCCTCACGGAAGCACGATTTGACGGGTACCTCTATCTTTCTGCCCTGGGGGTTGACCATGAGACCTCTCATTCCGGAGAGCTGCTTCATCTGGTCTATGGACCCACGGGCTCCGGAGTTTGCCATCATCCATATGGGGTTAAACTTGTCGAGGGATTTTTTGAGATTGTCCGTGACGGCGTCGGTCGCGTCGTCCCACGCGTCTATGACGGCGCTGTACCTTTCCTCCTCTCTCATGAGGCCCCTCTGGTACTTCTTCTCAATCGACTGAACCTTGTCCTCAGTCTCTTTGCAGATAGTGTACTTCGCCTCGGGAATCTCCATGTCGAAGACCGACGTCGTTATCGCGCCAATCGTCGAGTATTTGTATCCGAGCGTCTTAATCTTGTCCAGAACGTCCGCGGCCTTGGCGGCCCCGCCGGTCTTGAAACACCTGTCGACTATCTGCGCGAGTTTCTTTTTGCCCACAGCGACGTCTTTTTCCGTGAGCGCGTCGCTGGAAATTTCGTACTTCGTGACCTCGTCTCTCTTCTTCCTGTCCACGAAACCGAGGTCCTGGGGGATCTCCCTGTTGAAGATGATGTATCCCACCGTCGTCTTCACGAGATCGGACACCCGCTCGCCTTCGAAATCGGCGTATCTTCTGACCTTAATCTCGTCCTGCATGTGGATGAGTTTGAGCTGGTAGGCCATGAGGGCCTCATCCTCCGAAATGTACGCGTGCGCTTCATACTTTTCCGCCCCTTCGTCGTCTTTGCCGCACTCGTAATATCTCTCGGAGCTCTCCTTCTTCTCCCCGTCGTTTTGGGAGGGCTTTTTCCTCGTGTAGTACTTGCCGTCCTCGCGACGTACCATCGTGAGGTAATACGAACCCATGACCATGTCCTGCGAAGGCTGGAGCACCGGTTTGCCGTCGGAAAGTTTGAGGATGTTGTTCGAGGAGAGCATGAGAAATCTCGCCTCGGCCTGCGCCTCCACGGAAAGGGGTACGTGCACGGCCATCTGATCGCCGTCGAAGTCCGCGTTGAACGCCGTGCAGACGAGCGGGTGGATTTTTATGGCCCTGCCCTCTATCAGAATGGGTTCGAACGCCTGTATGGAGAGTCTGTGGAGCGTGGGGGCTCGGTTCAAAAGCACGGGGTGCTCCTTTATGACCTCTTCGAGAACGTCCCATACGACGGGCTTCGCGGACTCCACGAGCCTCTTTGCTCCTTTTATGTTCTGGGCCTCGCCTTTTTCTATAAGGCGCTTCATGACGAACGGTTTGAAAAGCTCAATCGCCATTTCCTTGGGAAGCCCGCACTGATAGAGTTTCAGCTCAGGCCCCACGACTATGACGGAACGTCCGGAGTAGTCGACACGCTTGCCGAGAAGGTTCTGTCTGAACCTGCCCTGCTTGCCGCGGAGCATACTGGCAAGGGATCTGTACTCCCTGTTGGACGGTCCTGAAAGGGGTTTGCCGTGTTTGCCGTTGTCGAGGAGCGCGTCCACGGCCTCCTGCAACATTCTCTTCTCGTTCTTGATGATCATGTCGGGAGCGTTCAGCTCAATCGTCTTCTTCAGACGGTTGTTTCTGTTGATAACGCGCCTGTAGAGGTCGTTGAGGTCGGACGACGCGAATCTGCCGCCGTCCAGCTGGACCATGGGACGGAGTTCCGGGGGAAGCACCGGGAGAACCGTGAGAACCAGCCACTCGGGCTTCGTGCCGTTCTTGTGGAACGCCTCAAGCACCTCAAGCCTCTTGACGGCCTTGGTGCGTTTCTGCGACGAGCTGCTGTGCTCGAGAATCTCTTTGCATTCCGCGCATTCTTTATCGAGGTCGACCCGGGTGAGAAGCTCTCTTATCGCCTCAGCACCCATCCCGGTGCGGACGCCCATCTTCGCGAGCCCGCCGCGGTCTTCGTATCTCTTTTCGAGGTCGGTGAGCTCTCCGTCGCTCAAGACCTGCTTCACCTCAAGCTCGGGAAGGTCCCCGTTGTCGAGCACGACGTATGCCGCGAAGTAAATGACCTTTTCGAGCGCCTTGGGACTCATGTCGAGAACGAGGCCTATCCTTGAGGGGACGCCGCGGAGATACCATATGTGCGACACGGGAGTGGCGAGCTCTATGTGCCCCATCCTTTCACGCCTGACTTTCGCGCGGGTGACCTCCACACCGCACTTTTCGCAGACGACGCCCTTGTAGCGTATTCTCTTGTATTTCCCGCAGCGGCACTCCCAGTCCTTCATCGGACCGAAAATGCTCTCACAGAAAAGTCCGTCCTTTTCCGGCTTCTGCGTCCTGTAGTTTATCGTCTCGGGCTTGGTCACTTCGCCGTACGACAGCTCTCTTATCCTCTCGGGAGACGTCACGGAAATTTTTACGGAATAAAAATCGTTGAGTTCATACATGGTCTCTCACCCCCTTACTCGTCCTTGTCGTCCTCGTCGCCTTCGTCGAAGATGGTGATCTTTCCGTCGTCCGGCCCGTTCTCGTCCGCACCCTCGTCCATGTCGTCGTCGAAAATCGTGATTTTCACGCCGTCGAGGTCGTCCATGTCGATGTCGTCGAGTGTCTCTTCGTTGACGTAATTGTCCTCGTCGTCCGTGTCGAAGATCGTTATCATCCCGATGTCGATGTCGTCGTCACTGAACTCCTCCACACCCGTGGGAAGCTCGACCTCCGTTATGGGCTTCTGTTTCTCTTTCTGCTCCAATTCCCTCGCCTGAGCCGTGGGAAGCGAGTCGTCCTCGTCGTCCAGCTCGCGAATGACGAGTTCCTCCCCGCTCTCGGTGAGAACTTCCACGTCGAGCGCTATGGACTGAAGTTCCTTCATGAGCACTTTGAACGCCTCGGGTATCCCGGGTTCCGAAATGTTCTCACCCTTGACGATTGAGTCGTACGTCTTGACACGTCCGACGACGTCGTCCGACTTGACGGTCAGGATCTCCTGCAGGATGTGTGCGGCGCCGTATGCCTCGAGCGCCCAGACCTCCATCTCGCCGAACCTCTGACCGCCGAACTGCGCCTTTCCGCCGAGAGGCTGCTGCGTCACGAGGCTGTACGGACCTATGGATCTCGCGTGGATCTTGTCGTCGACGAGGTGGATGAGCTTTATCATGTACTGCACGCCGACCGTGACCCTGTTCTCAAATTCCTCGCCGGTTCTGCCGTCGTAGACCTTTATCTTCCCGTCCACTTCGCCGTCAGGGTTGAGAATGTTGTTCTCGCGGAAGAGCTGCGCTATGTCGCGCTCGGTCGCCCCGTCGAAGACGGGCGTCGCTATCTTCCAGCCGAGCATCCTGCACACGAGCCCGAGATGCACCTCGAGCACCTGCCCTATGTTCATTCGCGAAGGCACGCCGAGCGGGTTGAGGACTATCTCGAGAGGAGTCCCGTCCTCCAGGAACGGCATGTCCGCCTCGGGGAGTATTCTCGACACGACGCCTTTGTTTCCGTGGCGTCCGGCCATCTTGTCCCCGACCTGTATCTTTCTCTTTTGCGCGATGTACACGCGCACGAGTTTGTTCACGCCGGGCTCGAGCTCGTCCTTGTTCTCCTTCGTGAACACCTTGACATCGACGACTATGCCGCCTTCGCCGTGGGGAACCTTGAGCGAGGTGTCTCTCACGTCTCCCGATTTGGCGCCGAAGATTGCGCGAAGAAGTCTCTCCTCGGGAGTGGGCTCCGTCTCGCCTTTGGGCGTGACTTTTCCCACGAGTATGTCGCCGGGGCCGACTTCCGCCCCTATTCTCACGATTCCGTCGGCGTCGAGGTCTTTGAGAGCGTCCGCGGGAACGTTGGGTATGTCGCGCGTTATCTCTTCCGGCCCGAGCTTCGTGTCTCTCGATTCGAGTTCGTATTCCTCTATGTGTATGGACGTGAACACGTCGTCCCGGACGAGCTTTTCGCTTATGAGGATGGCGTCCTCGTAGTTGTAGCCCTCCCATTCCATGTATCCGACGAGTATGTTCTTGCCGAGCGCGAGCTCGCCGTCCGCCGTCGCGGGACCGTCGGCGATAATCTCGCCGGCCTCCACTTCGTCATCGGTTTTTACTATGGGACGCTGATTGAGGCAGGTGTTCGCGTTGGACCGCTCGAACTTCTTGAGCTTGTATTCCCTGTCGGTGCCGTCCTCCTCCCTCACGACGATGAGGTCGCTCGAGCATTTGACGACTTTGCCCGCGTTCTTTGCGCAAACGAGAACCCCGCTGTCGTGTGCTATGGCGCTCTCTATCCCTGTCGCGACCACGGCCGTCTCGGTCTTCATGAGGGGCACTGCCTGACGCTGCATGTTGGAACCCATCAGCGCCCTGTTCGTGTCGTCGTTCTCAAGGAACGGTATCAGCGCCGTCGCTACGGACACGAGCTGCTTGGGGGACACATCCATGTAGTCTATTCTTTCCGGCGGTAGCGTCGTTATGAGATCCTGGTGTCTGCATCCCACGCGACTGTTCACGAAATGGTTGTTCTCGTCCAGCGGCTCGTTTGCCTGAGCCACCGTGTGCTTGTCCTCGTCGTCCGCCGCCAAATAGTCCACGATGTCGGTCACCCTCATAACGGGTTTGCCGTTTTCACCTACAATGGGATTGCCGTTCTTGTCGGTATCCCATACGACACGCCTGTACGGCGACATTATGAACCCGAACTCGTTTATCTTCGAGAACGTGGCGAGTGAGGATATGAGCCCTATGTTCTGGCCTTCCGGCGTCTCTATGGGGCAGAGCCTCCCGTAATGCGAGTGATGTACGTCGCGGACCTCGAACGTCGCCCTATCTCTGTTAAGGCCTCCGGGGCCGAGTGCGGAGAGTTTTCTCTTGTGCGTGAGCTCCGCCGCGGGGTTGGTCTGGTCCATGAACTGCGACAGCTGCGACGAACCGAAGAACTCCCTTATGACCGCCGACACGGGCCTCACGTTTATGAGAGACGAGGCCGTTATCTCCGCGCTGTCCCTTGTGGACATCCTCTCCTTTATGATCTTCTCGAGCCTCACCATGCCTATCCGAAGCTGGTTCGTGAGGAGCTCGCCCACGGAACGCACACGGCGGTTCCCGAGATGGTCTATGTTGTCTATCGTGCCTATTCCGTATTTGAGATCGAGGTTCGTGGATATCGCCGCCACGATGTCGTCGACCGTTATGTGCTTGAAGCACAGCTTTTCCACGATGGGTTTTATCGTCTTCTTCTCGTCGGCGTTGAGCTTTATCTCGTCGGCCTCGGAGTCGAGGTATCCGGCCAGCGCCTTGCAGGCCTTGACGAACTTCACCCTCGTGTCGAACGCCTTTTCGCGTGTTTTCTTGTCCTCTGACTTCTCGTCCGCTTTGGACATGAACTCTGAACCATAGTAGAGTCCGTTGATTCTGTCGGCGTACTCATTCGCGACGACATCTTCCGACTTCGTCTCGCACTCCTTCGCGATTTCGAGCATGAGTGCCCAGTTGGGCGCGTATACCATGGGAAGAAGTCCGAACGCCTTGGGGCTTCTCCAGTGAAGCGCGGAGAAATTCACGGCGTTGTTGGATATTATCTTGTGCTTCATGTGGCCTTTGTCGGGGTCCGTCACCCACACGAAGGCCTCCTTTATGCCCATGTCCTGAAGCTCAACGGCTCTGGCGTCCGTTATGACCTCACCTTCGTGCGCCACGACTATGCCGTCCGGGCCGGGCCATTCGGTCACCCTGACGTCCTCGGAAAGCGTGCATCCCGCGAGGAAGTCTCCGGCATTGCCGAAAACGACCGTCTTTCTCACCATGCCGTCCGCAGGAACGGGCTCGCGAACAAGAACGTCTTCGACGCCCAGCTCAAGAAGCTTTCCGGCAAGCCCGCTCGTCAGCTCCTCTCCGCCGTGCGCGAGAATCTCGCCGGTCTCCGCGTCGACGACGTCTTCTGCCACGGCGTATCCGGAGATTTTTTTTGCGGCGTCGCCGAGCAGCGTTCTTCTCCTGTCCTTCCCCTTTTCCTGGTCGTCGACCCACAGCACGGCCTCGCATATGCCTCTTCTGAGAATCTCCCCCGCTTTTTCATCGGAAAGGATTTCGCCCGCGCGCGCGACGGTCTCAAACGTCTTGGGGTCGACTATCTCTTTCGCCGCAGTGCGGCCCGTAAGTTTCTCCGCCGCACCGGCGAGCATGATTTCCGCGATACGGCCCGTTCCTTGGTCGTGGGCGAAAACCGAAGCCTCCTTCACGCCTGCTTTGTAAAGTTCGAGAGCACTCTCGTCGGAAAGGGTTTCGCCGGCTTTGGCCGCGACGTTCCCGGCGGGGTCGCGAAGGTCTTCCGCGAGAACACAGTCGGGAAGCCTGTATGCGGCGTTGCAGAGCGTGACCGTCTGCGCCCTCTTTTTTTCGGCGTCGGCCCAAACGGAGGCGGCCTTTATTCCGGCGTCGGAAAGCGCAATCGCCCTTGCGTCGTCTATGAAGCCGTCCTTGTGCCCGAGTACCTCTCCGGTTTCGGGGTCGACGAGGTCCTCGGCGAGCGTGTACCCGGCAAGCCTCTGCCCGGCGTTGCAGAAAATTATCTTCTTCTCTATCTCGCCGTCGGCGGAGTCGTCAGACCATACGGAGGCCCCTGTTATGACCATGCCGAAAAAGTCCCCTGCCTTCTTATCGGAAACTTTCTCGTTCATGCGCGCGACGAGGACGCCGTCACGCCTCAGAAGCTCCCTGACCTTAAGATCCTCGGCGAGCGTCTGCCCGGGGAGTCTGTAGGCGAGATTGAGTTTTTTGTTGAACTTGTACCTGCCGACCTTGGCGACGTCGTATCTCCTGGGGTCGTAGAACAGGTTGAAAAGATGCTGCTTTACGGATGCCTCCGTGGGCACTTCGCCGGGGCGGAGACGTTTGTAGAGCTCTATGAGTCCGTCGGACTCGGAACGCGTGGAATCCCTTTTGATGGTGTCCGCGATCATCTGGTCGTCCGGGAAAAGATCGGTTATCGCGTTGTTGGAACCGTATCCCAGCGCGCGCAGAAGAACGGTGGCGCAGAGCTTTCTCTTTCTGTCCACCTTGACCCACAGGACGTTTGACGTGTCCTGCTCGAACTCGAGCCACGCGCCCCTGTTGGGGATGACGGTCGAGGAGAATATCTCCTTGCCGGTCTTGTCCCTGGTGCTGGCGTTGTACTCGCCGGGGGAACGAACGAGCTGCGAGACGATGACACGCTCCGCGCCGTTTATTATGAAAGATCCGCTGTCGGTCATGACGGGGAAGTCACCCATGAAGACGTCCTGCTCCATGGCTTCTCCGCCATTGACTTTGTTCACGAGACGAACTTTGACGTGCATGGCCTTGGCAAACGTGGCGTCCTGGATACGGCATTCCTTTTCGTCATACTTGGGCTCCTCATCAAACCAGTGGTCAAGAAAGTAAAGTTCGTAATGATCGGAGTAATCGGTTATCGGAGAGAAGTCCTCGAAAACCTCGTCTATACCTTCGTCTATGAAAAGGTTATAGCTCGCTTTCTGGACCTCGACGAGATCGGGGATGTCTATCACCTCGTTTATCTTGCCGAATTTTCTCCTTTCGGTCTTGCCATACTTGTGAATAGGTAACTCCATTAAAAAAATGCTCCTTTTGGCGTTTCAGCCTCTTTTCTTTCACATTTTTGGCGACTCTCGTGTATATCTTTTCACCGGGAAAATCAAATGCTTCAAAGTTTGCAGTAACATAAAACCGTTTCCGTGCCCTTTCGGTGACAATAGCCCGGCGCGCCCCGCAACCCGCAAATTTGCCGCTCTTTTCGCAAATCGAGCACTTTTTCAAATTTCGGTATTTACAAATACGGGAAGCCGTTATATAATTTGTCCGAAAAGGGGATGGGAGACCGTCCCGTACACACGGTATCGAAGCGTATTTTTCCCGAAAATGGGCAAAAAATGCGCTAATTCCGCATTATGAGACAGTACATTATTATATGCAAGCCAGAAAACAAAGTCAAGCCGATTTTCCGACTTTTTTTCGGGTCGCGAAAAACTTTCTCCCCCCCCCTTTACCCTATTATATAAACGGCACTCCGTGCCGTGCGTCGATGTCGGGTCGATTCAAGACTCGATTTTTCACTAAAAGGGGGTTTTCATGAAGACAACGGCGATAATATGCGCGGCCGGCTCCGGCGACAGGGCGGGCTTTTCCAAAAACAAGATGCTCGTCCCCCTCTACGGTGCCCCGGTCCTTTGGCACACGCTCAAAAAATTCGCGTTCGCGGACGAGATGATTGTCACCTACTCGGAAGGGGATCTTGAGGAGTTCGAGAAAATCTGCGCCCCCTTCGGGGCGGTCCTCTCCCCCGGCGGGGCGACGCGCACGGAAAGCGTGTATGGCGCGCTCCAGAAGGTCACGGGGGACATCGTGCTCGTGCACGACGGGGCGAGGCCTTTCGTCACCCGCGATGTGATAGACGGGTGCATAGAGTCCGTCAAAAACTACGGCAGCGGGATATGCGCCCTCGCCGCGACCGACACCGTGGCCACGACGAAGAACGGAAGGATAATCTCCGTCCCCGACAGAAACACGGTCTACGAGCTGCAGACTCCACAGGGGTTCTACACGACCGACCTTGTCACCGCCTACGAGAAAGCGATGTTCGACGAGTGCGCGTACACAGACGACAGTTCGATATTCGCAAAATACATAGAGTCCCCGAGAATCTGCGGGGGCTCCCCGGACAACATAAAGCTCACGTATCCCAAAGACTTCGTCCGCGGTGAAAAAGAGGTTCTCGAATTTACCGGCGACGTGGGGTTCGGGACGGACGTGCACGTCTTCGGCGAAGGGAGCTTCGTGCGTCTTTGCGGCGTGGACATCCCCTGCGACGTCTCCCTCGTCTCGCACACGGACGGCGACTGCGCGGCGCACGCCGTCGCGGACGCGCTCCTTTCCGCGGCGAAGATGCGCGACATAGGTTATTACTTCCCCGACACGGACGAAAATACAAAGGGCGAAAACAGTTTGAAACTCCTCCAATCGGTTTATAACATGATATGTGAAAAAGGATACGATGTGGACGGGGTGTCGCTCCGCGTCGAGGCGCAAAAGCCGAGAATCGCCCCCTTCGTCGAAGACATGAAAAAGACGCTCGCCGAAGCACTTCACACGGGCGCGGACAGAATAGCCGTCCACGCGGGCACGGCGGAGGGGCTCGGATTCGTCGGCGAGGGCCTCGGAATTGCGGCGTACTGCGCCGCAAACCTCAGAAAGCGGACCGACAAGGCCTAAGACACAGCGAATTGACACATATATATGCCGCTTCGACGGTCACAAAATCAACTCGGGGAAAGAACGAATGGCTAAAATCACATCACATTACGCATGCACGGAATGCGGGGCGACGTCTCTCAAATGGCTCGGAAGATGCCCCGTCTGCGGCAGGTACAACACCATGCAGGAGGAGATAGTCACCGCCTCCTCCGCCGCCGAGGCGGAAAGAAAGTCGTCGTACGGCAACTCCAGGGCGAAGAAACTCGACGACATCACGCAGGAAAACTACGACAGGACGCCTTCCGGGATGTCCGAGTTCGACAACGTTCTGGGCGGAGGGATAGTCACGGGCTCGCTCGTGCTGATAGGCGGAGACCCCGGGATAGGGAAGTCCACCCTCCTCACGCAGATAGCGGCGCACCTTTCCAAGACGGAAAAGGTGCTGTACGTGTCCGCGGAGGAGAGCTGTTCGCAGGTCAAGATGCGATGCGAAAGACTCAACCTCGACGCGAAGAACCTCCTCCTTCTCAACGAGACGTGCATAGACAACGTCGAGCTGGAGCTGGACGGCGTACGCTTCTGCGTCATAGACTCCATACAGGCCGTGTACACGGAGAGCCTCTCGTCCGCCGCGGGCTCCGTGGGACAGGTCAGGGAATGCGCCGCGAAACTCATGAGGATAGCCAAAAGCCGCGGTATAACGTTTTTCATAGTCGGCCACGTCACGAAAGAAGGCGCCCTCGCGGGGCCCAAGGTTTTGGAACACATAATGGACACGGTGCTCTATTTCGAAGGCGAGACGCAGGAAAACTTCAGAATCCTCCGCGCCGTGAAGAACAGGTTCGGCAACATATCGGAGGTCGGGGTCTTCGAGATGACGGACACCGGGATCGTGCAGATAGTGGACTATTCCGGGATATTCCTTTCGGAAAGCCGCGGGGAGGAGTCGGGCACGGCCGTGACCCCCGCCCTCACCGGAAACCGCTGCATGAACGTCGAGATACAGACCCTCATAGCGAAGACTGGCTACGGACAGGCGAGACGGATGCCCATGGGCGTCGACTACAACAAGCTCGTTTTACTTCTCGCCGTGCTGGAAAAACGCTGCGGGCTGTCCTTTTCCGCCTACGACGTGTACATCACCGCGATGGGCGGCATAAAGCTCCAGGAGCCCGCGACGGACCTTGCGATATGCGCGGCGCTCGCGTCCGCGCACATAGGGACGCCGATAGACAAATACACGGCAGTGTTCGGCGAAGTGGGACTCACCGGCGAGGTAAGGGCGATAAACTCCGCGGAAAAACGCATAGCGGAGTGCGTGAAGATGGGGTTCAAGAAGGTTCTTCTGCCCGCGAAGAACCTCAAGTCTGGCGTGAAGTACAAGGACAAGATAACGCTCGTCCCCATACTGTACGTGAGCAGCATGATAAAGAACCTGTTCAAATCGGGCGACTGAAATGGAACTCGTGCGCTGCCCGATCTGCGGGCTCAAGCAGATGAAGTCAGGCGACTCCCGATGCGACATGTGCAAAAAGGGGATTTTTGTCGAGCCTTTCGGAATCGACATAACCGCGGACTTCAGCCGGATTGAGAGCGGGCGCAACTACGGCACGGACCCCGCGAAGATATACAGGGAATTTTGCAAAAGTCTCAAGTGGGACTGGTACCAGCTGTATCTTTTCGGCGAAGGTCAACCCCTCTTCGCGACGAAGGCGGACACGGAAAGGGCACTCGACGTGTGGTTCGTCTTCCACTACAACACGTCATTAAGCCCCGCGGTTCTCGACAGGACGGAAGACTCCGTGGTTTTCGTTCTGAACGGCGGCGAGACGATCATTGAGAAGAGAACGGACAAGTCCGACGTTTCCTTCACGAGCGACAGACTTATATTCGTCCACGACACAATCGGAGAGAACGGATACAAGTTCTACGGAATCTACGGGTACGTCGGAGCAGACCGCGACATGCGACAGTACAGACGGACGAAAGACTCGTACCCGATTGTATAATGAAAGGCCTGTACATTTTCTTCACGGTCTGGGCCGTGAGCCTCGCCGTCGGTCTCATAACCTACGCATGCACGGTTAAAAGACTGCGTCGCCATTACTGCGAGAAAAGAGGCTTCAGAAAGAAGACGGTCACGCTCGTGCTTCTGGCAATCGCGGTTGTCCCCGGCGGAGGCCTGCTGTACGCACTCGCTGTGCTCTGCTACATAATATGGAAATAGTGGTCCGAAAAGGCAAGGCTCCGTTCCTTAAGCAAAAACCATATACCAGATGAAAGGTCAAAGAAGTGCCAACGAAAAACAAACGAAGGAGCTATGCTTTTGTGAAAGATTAAGAAATTTCGTTGTATGAATTTTCTCGAATTCGCTTATAATATCCAAATCCGTGTACTGTAATCAGCAAATAATTCATAGATAAAATGAATTTATGCCTTGACAATGTCAAAAAATAACTGTATGCTATATGCGTAAAACTCCGTATGGGGTTGTGAAGTAGAAATATTGTTCGCTCCCTGATATGCGGCTTATAAATGGTCAGGATTATAAATATTGTCCGCTCTCCGATATGCGGCTTATAAATGGTCGGAAAATAAAAATCCTGCCCCATGGCGGGATTTTATAATTGTACGGGTATAATTGACTCATGGTAAACGCACAGATGTATTTCTTGTCCGATCAATTTTTTCTGGACTTTGATGATCCATTTTTAATGAAGAATAAAACTGTTGGCGGTTCTACCCACAACCGACCGTATTTCTTGGCATTTCCCGATGTAGACGAGCCTCGAATTTATTGGGTTGTTCCAATCTCATCGAATGTTGAAAAGTATACAATCCAGGCACAAAAGATAGAAGCCAAATATAAAGTAAAGAATAGTAACTATACATGTGAGACGATTCGGTTTGGCAAAGTGTTGGGAAGGGATGCCGCTTTTTTAATTCAAAATATGTGTCCAACAATAGATATGTACATGACCCCGTATCTTGACAAAAACGGGTGTCCCATATTACCCAGAAACGATGTATCGACGGATGTAATAAGACATGCCACTGCTGTATTGGCCAAAGTCAAGCGCGGAGTTAAGATGGTATTTCCGGATGTTTTGGGAATGTATAACGAATTGAAGAAAAAACTTCAATAGAATCTACACTGTCAGTACACTCGAAATGCTTTGAAAGGAGATATGACCAAAATGCCAACATCAAGCATTTTCGCTAGCGTCATTGTCGATGACCCAAAAGCAATCAAAATCATCGCCGACGTGTTGGAGGAGGCCGAAAAAAAGGACCCCGCGAAATGACAACAGATCATCCCGTCATGTCTCCGGAAGAGGTCGACAAGTTTTTTAACGGAGCGGAAACAATCCCATGGAAGGACAACAATCGTACGTCCACATGATAAGAGAGAGAGACGATTATCGACTGCCTCCCTCTTTTTTTTGTTTCAACCCACGATTTCATCACCCGGCAGCGCAAACACGAAGGTCTAAATCAGCCAGACAGGCATTATGAGGTTTTCTCTGTCAAATGAACAAAGTTCTCCCGCCGTGCACACGACCGCGGAAATCCCGCGCTTATACGTGGATTTTTCTATTATGGAAAACCTTCTCGTGATTCTTTTATCGGGATTGCCCGTCTTTTTGATCTCCACGGGGTAAAGACACTCACCGTTTCTGATTATCAGGTCAATCTCCTCGCCGTCAGTGTCACGGTAATAATACATATGCGGTCTCATTCCTTCGTTTATATACGTCTTCCGTATTTCGGAAACTGCGTAGTTTTCGAGGAGTGCCCCGGCCATGGGACTCCTCTCCAAAATTTCCGGACTCTCCCAGTCTGTCAGATATGAGACAAGGCCCGTGTCGTAGAAATAGAGCTTGGATTTTTTTACCGTGTTCTTGAGATTGTTGTTGGAAAACGGATGAAGAAGGAACACTATGCCCATCGTCTCAAGCACGTTTATCCAGTCCTGCGCCTGTTTCAGCGTTATGCCTGCATCCTGCGCCATCGCCGTATAGTTTATAAGCTGTCCAACCCTTCCCGCGGCCACGCTCATGAAATCGGCGAACCTGAGTACGTCTATGTTTCCGGACAGGTCTCTGATATCGCGCTGCAGATATGTCGCGACATACTCGTTATAATAGTCCTCCGACGTCATTTCGGGGTCGGAGACAATGTTCGGCATGCTCCCCGTCCATATCCTTTTATATATGTCCCCTTGCGACAGGGCGGAGACGCCGCCTTTTTTCTTCAGGTACTTGTCGAAATCCGGGATGAAGGGAAGGTTCTCCTCGCCCGCGATCTCCCTTTGTGAAAGCGGCGCCATGCTGAGAACGGCTATTCGTCCCGCCAGAGATTCCTCGAGTCCCCGCATCAGGCTGAAGACTTGCGAACCCGTAAGCCAGAATGCGCCTTTTTCGTGATGCTCATCTATATGAATCTTTATGTACGTGAAAAGCTCCGGGACGTACTGCACCTCGTCAATGATTACCGGCGGGGCATATTTTTTAAGAAAATCCTCCGGGTCCTCTTTCGCCTGTCTCCTTGTCTTCAGATTGTCGAGGGAAACGTACTTCCTTCCCACGCCTTCCTCTTCGGCAAGCTTTTTAAGCATAGTGGTCTTCCCGGACTGTCTCGGCCCGGTGACAAGAACCGCGCAGAACGCCCGTCCGAGTTCCGTCACTTTCCTTTCCAGATGACGCCTGATGTATTCCATAATAACACCTCCGGCAAACTCCCTTTTCATGTACGATTATACAACCACCCGGGGTGCGAGTCAAAATATATTTACGTTAAACTCATATATTTATCAAGTTTAACTGAAATACTTTATAAGTTTAACGGAAAAAACCGCATAAATATGCCGGGGCAGCATCGCTTTTCCACATGAAAAACCCGCGCCGGGATACGCTCTCCGAAACGCGGGCCGCGTGGACAATGCGAATCGCGGCGTCTAAATGATGCCGTCCACGAAATCTCCCGAATCGAACTCGGCGATGTCGTCTATCTTTTCCCCTACTCCCACGAACATCACGGGGATTTCCAGCTCCCCGCAGAGGGATATGACAAAGCCGCCCTTCGCGGTGCCGTCGAGCTTGGTGAGAACTATGCCGTCGAGCTCCACCGCCTCATCGAAGACACTCGCCTGCGTCACGGCGTTGTTCCCGGTCGTGGCATCAAGAACCAGAAGTTTGAAAAAATCCGCCTGCGGGTACTCCCTTTCGACCACCCTGGACATTTTCTTGAGCTCCTCCATGAGGTTGGACTTTACGTGAAGCCTTCCCGCCGTGTCTATGATGAGGACGTCCGTCCCCCTCGCTTTCGCGGAGCTCACCGCGTCGAACACCACGGCGGAAGGGTCGCTCCCCTCCTCGTGCTTTACAATCCTGACCTTGGCGCGCTCGGCCCAAACGGCCAGCTGATCGCTCGCGGCGGCGCGGAACGTGTCCGCGGCGGCGACCGTCACTGTTTTGCCCATCTTGAGAAAATAATTGGCAAGCTTGCCTATCGTAGTCGTCTTTCCCACGCCGTTCACACCCACCATCATTATGACGGCGGGATAGGTTATCTCGGGGACCTCGGCGCGGTCGAGTTTCTCCCGCAGGGAGTCCTTTAAGACTTTCACGACGAAGTCCCTGTCCTTTATCTTGTCCTGCTTCGCCTTCGCCCGCACGTCCTCCACTATCTCCTCGGAGCACGTCACGGATATGTCGGAGGATATGAGTATCTCCTCAAGTTCCTCGTAGAACTCGTCCCCGAGCTTGTTTTTGGAAAAAAGATTTGAAAGGGCCCCGCCTATGGAGTCCCTCGTTTTTTTGAGCGCCGAAGCTATCCTCGAAAAAATCCCCATGTCAACCTCACTGTATCGTGTCGCCGCCGAGCTTCGTTTCGACTTCGGAAAGCTTTACGGAGACGATCTTGCTCACGCCCTTTTCCTCCATCGTCACGCCGAAGAGCGTGTCCGCGACTTCCATCGTGGGCTTTCTGTGCGTTATGACTATGAACTGCGTGTCCTCGGAAAATTTCTTGAGGTAGTTCGCGTATCTTCCGACGTTCGCGTCGTCGAGCGCCGCCTCTATCTCGTCGAGGAAGCAGAACGGCATGGGCCGCATCTGAATGATTGCGAAAAGAATGGCTATCGCGGTGAGCGCCTGTTCGCCGCCCGAAAGGAGCGATATCTTGGAAAGTTTCTTTCCGGGAGGGCACGCGTTTATCTCCACGCCGGCGTCCAGGGGATCCTGGCCTTCTTCATAAAGAAGCTCGAGTGACGCGGACCCGCCGCCGAAGAGCTCCTTGAACGTCCTTCCGAAGTTCTCGTTGATTTTCTTGAACCCTTCGTTGAAGATTCTCAGCATCTCCTGGCAGATGTCGTCCAGGGCCTTCGTGAGGTCGTCTATCGCCTTCGTGAGGTCCTCTTTCTGCGCGAGCATCTCGTCGTGGCGCTTGTTCTCCTCCTCGTACTCCTTTATCGCCTCTATGTTCACGGGGCCGAGCATGGTCTGCTGCCGGCGGAGGTTGGTTATGTTCGCGGAGGACTGGGACATGTCATAGCCTTCCGCCTTCTCGCCCCTGCAGCTCTCGTAAGTCTCGCCGTACTCCTCCTCTATCCTCGTCCTGAGGTTCTCGAGCTCGTCGTCGAGTCTCTGAAGAGCCCTTTCCTTCGAGGAGATGGACTCGCTGAGCGCGTCCATTTCGTTGTAGCCCTTCGTCCTTTCCGCCTCAAGCTCCTTCTGCTTCGCGGAAAGCTCCTTTTTGGACTCCTCCGTCTCCCTTATGTCGGCAACCACCCCGTCGAGCACGACTCTCTCCTCCTCGGTGAGCGTGGCCCTCGTGGCCTGCGTGGTGAAGTCCTCCATCTCTTTGTTGAGCCCGGGAAGGCTTCCCTCGAGCTCGGCGAGCTTCGCGACGAAGTCGGCCTTCTGCTTCTCGAATTTCTCTATGTTCTCGCCCTCGTTCTTTATGACGGAATCGAGCGTCGCGATGCTGATGTTGAGCTCGTTGTACTCCTCTACCTTCGCGTCCCTGTCACGGGAGAGCTTTTCGTATTTTCCGGATATGTCCGTTATGGCCTCCGTAGCCGTCGCGCTCTCCTGATTTAACTTGCTGGCGCCTTCCGCGATGTCGGAATATCTCGACCCGAGCTGTTCGAGCCTCTCTCTCAGCTGCTCAATGGAAAAATCGTACCCTCTGCAGCTCGTCTCGTCGTCGTTTATGCGCTTCATGAGCGCGTTCTGACGCTCCGTGACGGAGGAAAGCTCGACTCTCGCGTCGCTTATCTTGCGTCTGACGTTGTCGAGGTTCGCCTGGGCCTTCGTCCTCGCGGTCTCAAGCACCGCCTTCCTCTCGCGAGACTTGCCAAGCGTCCCTTCCAGAGAGCCTATCTCTTTGTCCATGTCCTTGAGCATTCTCTCGTTCGCGAGAAGGTTGGTCGTGTTCTCCCTTCTGGAACCGCCCGTCATGGCGCCGGACGACTCTATGAGGTCGCCCTCGAGCGTGACGATTTTGAACGACCTCGGATACGCCCTCGAGATTATGGTCGCGGACACGAGGTTGTCGCAGACCAGCGTGTTGCCTAAAAGGAAGTGTATGATGTTCTCGTATTTTTTGTCGTACTTGACAAGGTCAATGGCGAACCCCACGACTCCCTTCTCCTTTCTGGCGAGCCGTATCTGTTCGTTTTCGTATCTCGGACGGAGCGCCTCAATGGGGAGGAACGTGACCCTGCCGAGCCGGTTGTTCCTAAGATAATCTATGAGGTATCTCGTGTCGTCCCTCGTCTCGGTGATGACGTACCGTATCGACTGGCCGAAGGCCGTGTTTATGGCCACCTCGACGTCCTTGTCGCATGTGACAACGTCCGCGATGAGGGCCGTTATTCTCTTTTTTACGGCGGAATCTTCCTTCGCCGCGCCGAGAAGGTTTTTCACGGCCTCGGGGTATCCCTCGAACTGCTCCCGTAAGGATTTGACCATGTCGCGCCGGGACATCAACGTGTTCAACTTGGACTGCGCCTCGATGTTCTCCTCGTTGAACTGCGCCACCTTGTCGTCGGCCGCCCTGACGCCCGCGGCGGCCTCCTCGATGAGCTCGTCCTCCTTTTCCACAAAGGAGGAGATCTCCGTCTGTTTCTGTATGAGCCCGTCGTATTCCGTCTGCGCGGCGTCTCTGTCCGCGGCAATCTTCCCGCGCTCCTTCTCCATCTCGGCGACGCGCTCCTCCAAAAGGTTTTTCTGCGCCTCGAGGGAGCCCTTGTTCTCGCGGAGCTCGTTGAGCTCGGTAAGCGTCTTCACGACCCTGTCGCGGTTCTTGCCGGTCTCGTACTCGTGTTCGGAAAGCGTGGCGTTGAGCGAGTCTATCTCGCCCCTGAGCTTTTCCGCCTTCTCTCGGCTCCCCGCGAGGAGTCCGGTATTCTTCTCGATGTAGCTTCGCTCCATCTTTATGTTTTTGTCTATGCCGGCTATCTGCGTCGTGTACGCCGTTATGTCGTCCCTCACGGCATTCAGCCTGTTTTTGACGGAGTTGGCCCTCTCCAGGAATATCTTGGACTGGGAGTTGGTTCTCTCCGCGCCTACGGAGTATTCGAGCCTTTTGTCGTTGAGCTCCCGAAGTTTCTCGTCCGCCGCGTCGATTTCGTCCTTTATCGTGAGCTCCTGCGCGGCGACCTCGTCCATGCGCGTCTTAAGCGCGTCCTTCTGCCCCCGCACCTCATCCGCCTCGGCGAGAAGCGTGGACCTCACCTCGCTCGCGCTCTCAGTTCTGTATATGAACGTGTTTATCTCGTGGTATCTGAGCTGCGAGTGTATCTCGCTGTATTTTTTCGCGGTCTCCGCCTGCCGGGAAAGCGGGACGAGATGCCTTTCCACCTCGTCGAGGCCTATCTGGAACTCGCGGAGGTTCTCTTTTGAGAGAGCAAGCTTGTTCTCGGCCTCCTGCTTCCTGTCCTTGAATACCACAATCCCCGTGGCCTCCTCGAATATCGAACGCCTGTCCTCCGGTTTGGAATCCATTATCTGCGCTATGCGGCCCTGGCCTATTATGGAGTAACCTTCTTTCGCGGCCCCCGCCCTGTGGAGGAGCGTCGTGAGTGTCTTCATCCTCGACGGCTGTTTGTTGAGAAGGTACTCGCTCTCGCCGTCCCTGTAAAGGCGCCTCGTCATTTCGACCTCGTCGGCATCGACCTCGAATATATGCCTCGAGTTATCGAAAACGAGCGTCACCTCGCAGAGAGACTGTCTCCTCCTCTTCTCCGTGCCGTTGAATATGACGTCCGCCATTTGGCTTCCGCGCATGGTCTTCGCGGACTGCTCGCCGAAAACCCAGCGTATGGCGTCGGCGACGTTGCTCTTGCCGCACCCGTTGGGCCCGACTATGCAGGTGACGCCCTCTGTCATCGTGATGGTCGTCTTGTCCGGGAACGACTTGAACCCCATGAGTTTGATTTGCTTTAAATTAATCATGCTCTCTCTGCCGAAATCAGAAATCCTTCTCCATCGTCTCCAGCGCGGCTCTCGCCGCCTCTTTTTCCGCCGCCTTTACCG
>JAJQAK010000085.1 GCA_021203845.1 Clostridia bacterium
TTATTCCGACAAGAAGTATTTCGCCGGTGTACGCGGAAAGGGCTTCCGCGTAGTGGTTTCTCTTTATCTGGTCTATCGCCCCTTCAGCGGTGGCGTGCTTTTTAGATTTGAGCTCAAGGACGATGAGGGGCTTATCCGGAATTTTCTTGTTGGGAATGAGGATGTAGTCCGCGATTCCCCCGCCAGCCGGCATCTCGGGAACCATGCTGTAGTTTTTGAGAGCGGGCGCGTACGACTCCCTGAGAACGGCCGAAAGCGTGGCTTCGTTGTTGCTGTAATTTTCCGAATATGCCCTGTGCGTGCGGGCTATGATTTCAGCGACCGTCTTCTCGTCACCCGCGAGCGTGGCGTCGAGAACCTTCTTCTTTTCCTCGTAGTCGGAAATATAGCTTTCCCAGCCTATCCCGCTTATTATGGTTCTGAACTCCGACTCGATTTCATGGTTGGGAATCGACACGGTCTTGCTGTCGAAATCGTAGGTGAGGTATCCGAGGTGTACAAGGAGCGTCAGGATGTCGTACAACGATTTGAAGTTCACCATGTCATTCTGAAACTCGGTCGTGTCCGTCTCCACGGCTCCCCCCGCGAGCATGGAGATTATCGCGTCGTGTATCCCGAACGTATTCTCTCCGATATAATCTTTGAGCGATTCGAAACTTCGCGTGCTCGTCCAATAGTTGTCCGAAACGCCTCGTTCCAAAGACTCGACGACGGACTTGGGATTGTATATGTGCTTGCCGTTCACGGTGTATCCGTCGTACCACCATTTGAACTCATCAAAAGGACGATTGAATTTCGTGCAGAGCGCACCAACCTCTTCGGGGGTGAATCCGGTATATTCCTGTAAAGGTCTCGCGTTCGTCATGGAAATTTCCGTGAACATGTTAAGATCCGAATCGGACCAATTCTTCTTAATGGGAAGTATGCCGGTCATGTAGACAAGTGCCACATACTCACGATTTTTGAGAATATCCCTGAGAAACCGTATATACAGTTCCTGACTCTTTAAATCCTCTTCCCTTTCTCTGAACAGACAGTCCCACTCATCGATTATGAAAACAAATCCTGATTCCGTCTCATCGTAAATTTTCTCGAACATTGTAATGGAATCTTTTTTTTTGAAAACAATGTCGGGAAACTGTTCTTCGACCTGTTCCGCAATTTCTGTCTTCAACTGCACAATCCCGGTATCAGCATCGACATCCTTATTGACAAGTTGCGCAACATCGAAATATATCACGTTGTATCTGTTGAGATGTGTCTTATAGCTGTCATCACGCGCAATGACAAGACCGTCAAACAAAGTATGAGAATCACACCCGCGGCTGTAGTATGCCGTGAGCATGTCGGCAATATAAGACTTGCCGAATCTTCTCGGACGTGTCACGCAATAATATCCTACGTCGTTGTTCTCAATACGATTGTTGAGAAAAGCGATAAGGCCGCTTTTATCGACGTAACACGGATTCTTGAGATGATTCTTAAATTTTGTATTTTTCGGATTAAGATATTTGCCCATGTACCATGCCCTTACTGAAATTTGATGTCTGCGAGAATTATTTCGTTTTCACCGTTTTCTCTATCACGCAGTCGTGCTCTCCCCTTACGGTGTCGTAGCTTATTCCCACGAGAAGGATCTCACCCGTATACGCGGAAAGGGCTTCATCGTAGTGATTTTTCTTTATCTGGTCTATCGCCCCTTCAGCAGTGGCGTACTTTTTTGATTTGAGCTCAAGGACGATTAGGGGCTTGTCGGGAATCTTTTTGTTGGGAATGAGAATGTAGTCCGCGATTCCACCGCCCGCAGGCATCTCGGGAACCATGCTGTAGTTTTTGAGAACAGGCGAATACGACTCTCTGAGAACTGCCGAGAGAGTGGCTTCGTTGTTGCTGTAATTTTCCGAATAGGCCCTGTGCGTACGAGCTATGATTTCAGCGACCGTCTTCTCGTCACCCGCGAGCGTGGCGTCGAGAACTTTCTTCTTTTCCTCGTAGTCGGAAATGTAGCTCTCCCACCCTATCTCGCTTATTATGGATCTGAACTCCGACTCGATCTCATGGTTGGGAATCGAAACGGTCTTGCTGTCGAAATCGTAGGTGAGATATCCGAGGTGTACAAGGAGCGTCAGGATGTCGTACATCGATTTGAAGCTCACCATGTCATTCTGAAACTCGGTCGTGTCCGTCTCCACGGCTCCCCCCGCAAGCATGGAGATTATCGCATCATGTATCCCGAACGAGTTCTCTTCTATGTAGCCTTTGAGCGACTCAAATTTTTGCGTGCTCGTCCAATAATTGGCCGAAACGCCTCGTCCCAAAGACTCGACGACGGACTTGGGATTGTATATATGCTCGCCGTTCACGGTGTATCCGTCGTACCACCACTCGAACTCCTCAAAGGGACGATTGTGTTTCGCGCAAAGCTTCTCAACCTCTTTTGACGTGAATCCGGTGTAAGTTTGCAAAGGTGCGGCGTTCGTCATGGATATTTCCCAAAACATGTTGAGCGCAGATTCGTTGCCGTATTTCTTTATAGGGAGGATACCGGTCATAAAAGCGAGAGCCACGTAGTCGCGGTCCTTCAAAAGATTTTTGAGAAAAAAGAGATATCTGTCATGCGCCTTTGCGTCATCTTTCCAGTCCCTCATCGGACAATCCCACTCATCGAAAATAAACACAAATCCTTTCTTTGTCCTCTTAGAAACCTTCCCCAGCATTTTGACAAGTTTCCTTCGCCCAAAAAGAAGTATCCTATGTTCTTTTTTGAGATCTCTTTTGAGATTTTTTTCTAGCTCGGCAAGACCCGTATCAACGTCCATTTCCATGTTAATGAGTTCTGAGACGTTGATGTGTATGACGTTATATTTGTTGATGTGTTTTTCGTACGTGTCGGATTGTGCAATCGCGAGACCGTCAAACTGGGCATGGGAATCACATCTACGGCAGTAATACGCTTCAAGCATATCCCCTGTAGTGGTCTTGCCAAATCTTCTGGGTCTGGAAATACAAATGTATTTATTTTTGGAATACACCAATCCGTTTGTATACGCAATAAGACCGGTCATGTCTACGTATATTTGAGAATTCAGCGCTTCCTGAAAATAATTGTTGCCTAGGTTAAGATAGGTGCACATAGTTTTCTTCTCCCCCCCCTTTCATCTGTACATTATACAATGGAGTACAAAAAATAGCAATACGCTAAAAGTAATGTTTGCTCTATCTTTCATGCGGCACGGCACTGTCATCGCATATGCCACGCAAATATCAGTGAAATATGCCGTTTTCTAAATTGAAACTCGTTCTCATGGCATGCCTTTCTTAGAGATGTGATTATTTATGGTTTTGAAGAAACGGCAACATTAACATTTCATAAAATGCTACTTCGACGGGTAATATGGTTTAAGATATTCTTCGGTGTTTTTCACCATTTCATTGAAAAGCTTCCTCATCTCGGGCATTGTGAGCGACGCGCAGAGAGGCTGATTCGCGAAGGAGAGAAAAATCTTCTCCATGTCCCTCTCCTTTATCCCCTCGAAGCACGTCTCTATGTTGTTCGATGCCCTCTGCACGAGCGCCGCGGCGGCCTCGGGAAGGGGCTTTGAAACGACGGGCGCGAGATGTCCGTTGGAAAAGACGCAGTTTGTCTCCACTATCGCTCCTTTTTCGAGCTGCGGGGCCTGACCCATGTTCGGCATGTTCACGTTGGAGACGACAGTCTTTTCCCCCATTATGGCGAGCATGAGGTCCACGACCTCCTCCTGGGATTTGACGACCGAAAAATCCTTTCTCCCCTCCGCCATCTCTATCGTCTCCGCGATTCTTTCCGCCTGCTGATTTTCCCTGTAGTCCACGGTCGTGAGGCCTATCTTCCAGTCGTCTATCGTCTTCCTGTCTTTGAGATACCAGGTGCCCGGCATGAACTCGACGAGATGCCTGTCCCCCGCCGCGCCGAGCGCGCCGTAGCGGAGATACATGTCCATCTTGACCTTGTTGCCGTATCGGAACGGGTCTTCCCTAAAGCTGAACCTTCCGCCCTGTTCCGAGTATCCTTCCTCAAAGAACTTTTCCGCGAACTCCGGGATGAGCGAGAGAAGGTCGATATCCTTATATCTCGCGGAGGTTATCCACGTGAAGTGGTTCACGCCGCTCGCGTCCGTGTAGATGTGCGTTCTGTCCGTCTCAATGCCTTTTGTCTCTTTGAGCACGCAGCAGAGGAACTCCTGCGCGTGGAAGACCTCGTGGCAGCACCCGAACGCCTTTATCCCCGGGAACACGTCGTA
>JAJQAK010000108.1:0-1450 GCA_021203845.1 Clostridia bacterium
CCTTGTCCAAATCTTCCTCGACGTATTTCCCTATGAGATAGCAAAGGCCCACATAGCCCTGTGCGTCCGTATCGCCGTCTTCGGCGAGACGCAGTTTTTCTTCAAAATATTCTTCTTCGTCCATTGAGTGGCGTCCTCCCGACTCGTTCATTTCCTGTATTCGTCGAAATCGGGTGCCATGAGCGTGTGCTTTGCTTCCTCATTCCCGAGCCTCGCGGACTGGCTGTACCAGTAATACGCGTGCTTCAGATCTTTGTCCCGCGTGAGGCCGTAATAGCATATCTCGCCCAGAAAGAAAGTCATAACGGAGAGCTCCTTTTCGGTTCCCTCGTCGGGCTCGATATAATACGCGCTGTAATCGGTGTAGGCTTTGGAAAAATATCTCTCCGCCTCGCTATAATCCTTATTCGTGCCTTCCCCGTACATGCAGGCGACCCCCGCGAGCGTCATGGCGTGAACGTTCCCCGCGTCCGCGGCCTTTTTGTACCACGAGAACATCTTCCCGGGGTCGGGTCTCGGACCTTCGCTCGTATAGAGTTCGGCGAGAAGGTTCATGGAGTCGGTGTCGCCGAGTTTCGCCGCCCTCCGGTAAAGTCTTATCGCCTTGTCCACGTCCTCTTCGACGTACTCCCCGTCGGCGTAGAGCGTCGCGAGAAGCCTCATCGCGTCGACGTTCTTCTTCGCGACGGCCTTTTTCGTGAGGGCGACCCCCTTTCGGGGATCCACGGGGACTCCGTTCCCCCTGAAATACGAAATGGCCAGCATGTTGAGGGCGGAACCGCTGCCCTTGTCCGCCGCGGATTTGAAAAGTCTCGCGGACTCATCGAAGTCCTCCTCCACTCCGTAGCCGAAAAAATACATGCATCCCAAATCGCACTCGCAGTCGGGGTCGCCTTCCTCCGCGCCTTTTTTGTACCATTCCACGGCCTTGGAATAATCGCGCGTCGTGCCGAGGCCGCATTTGTAGCTTTGAGCGAGTTCCCTGTACGCGGGAACGCACCCCTTCTCCGCCGCGGAAAGGAACAGTCTGAACCCCTCGGCATAGTCTTGCGGCACGCCCTCGCCGTGGACGTAGAGCTCGGCGAGATAGAACTGCGCCTCGCTGAAGCCCTGTTCCGCGGCCTTTCTGAACCACTTCAAAGCCTCGTCCGCGTCCTTTTCCACGGAAACCCCCGTGGCAAAGCAGCTCGCCACGAAAAACTGGGCATACGGGTCGCCCTTCTCCGCGAGTCTTTTCTGTTCGAGAAAGAACTCCTTTCTATCTTCTTCGTCGTCATCCGGCATACGCCGTCCTCCCTTTGTTTCCCACACCGTTCCCGCCGGGGTGTCACTTCCGGAATTTTTTGAACTCCGGTTTTCTGAGCATTTTTTTTGCCTCGTCGTATCCGAGCCGTGCCGCCCGTCTGTACCGTCGATATGCTTCTTCGAGGTCCGGCTCGCGCGTCAGCCC
>JAJQAK010000108.1:1550-4264 GCA_021203845.1 Clostridia bacterium
CTCCGCCATTGCGTAATTCTCTTTTACTCCGAGTCCGGAAAGACATGAAAGGCCCGTGAGGTACATCGCCCGTGCGTGTCCCTCGTCCGCGGCCGCCTTGGTCCATTTGAACCCCTTCTTCACGTCTTTTTCGACACCGTCGCCCTGCGTGTAAATCCCCGCGAGCGTGAACATCGCCTCCGCGTTGCCCGCACGGGCGGACCTGGTGTAATATTTTACCTCCTTGCCGACGTCCCTTTCGAAAAACTCCCCGGACATGTACATTTCGTCCAGAAACAGCAGGGCGTCGTCGTTGTCATCCTTCGCCGCTTTTTTTAGAAGGGTCATCGCGCCTTCGACGTCCATCGGCATGGACTCGCCGTCGAGGCTTGCCAGAGCGAGCAGAACCATCGCGTCTGAATTGCCCATGTCGACTGCCCTGCGGGTGTAACGCAGCGCCTTTTCGATGTCCTTTTCCACAAAATGCCCGTAATAATACATCCGGCCGAGTTCGGTCACGCCCAAGCTTTCACCGTCGTCCGCGGCCTTGAGATAGAGTTCTATCGCCCTGTCGACGTCTTTTTCCGTGCCGAGGCCGTTTCTGTAGCAGTCCGCGAGACAGAGATACGCCCCGGGTGTCCCTGTTCGGCGGCCATCGAAAGATACCTGTATGCCTTGTCGTAGTCGAGAGTGACGCCCTGTCCGAGAAAATACACGGATCCAAAGAAGAACTGCGCCTGTGAACTGCCCTGCTCGAGCGCCTTCCCGTACCATCTGAAGGCCTCGTCCCTGTCCTCCTCCACGTACTCGTCGAAGACGCCCGTGAAATAAAGATTGCCCACAAAGCACTGCGCGTCGGGGTCCCCCTCCTCCGCCAGGCGCATGTTTTCGAGAATTTACTCTTTGACGTCGGTGTCTTTTTTGCCCATGTGCTCCGTTCCTTTCAAAAAAATCGACAGCACGATTATACAACCAGACCCGTCAAAAAACAACCCAATTCGCCCGCCGCGCGACACCGCCATTTGCTTGACACCTTCCCCCACGCAAAATTAAAATGTTTTCTGTAATCGTAAACACATAAAACACATCGAGGAGACATTATGGCGGACGACAAAAGGGCCGTGACCCAGGACAAACTCGTGGCACACTGTAAGACGCGCGGTTTCATATACCCCGGAAGCGAGATATACGGGGGACTCGCGAACACGTGGGACTACGGTCCCCTGGGCGTCGAGATAAAAAACAACGTGAAAAAGGCCTGGTGGCAAAAATTCGTGCAGGAAAACACCATGAACACCGGTATAGACTGCGCGATACTCATGAACCCGAGGGTGTGGAAGGCGAGCGGGCACATAGGGGGCTTTTCCGACCCCCTCATGGACTGCAAAAGCTGCAAGTCGAGGCACCGCGCCGACGACCTCGTGGAGGCGTACGCAAAAAAGCACGGCATGAACCTGCAGGTTGAGGGGATGGAGAGCGACGCGTTGGAAAAGTTCATAGAGGACAACAACGTCTTGTGTCCCGTCTGCGGAAACCACAACTTCACGTCCATAAGGAAGTTCAACCTGATGTTCAGAACGTTCCAGGGCGTCACTGAAGACACGGTGAACACCGTCTACCTTCGTCCCGAGACCGCGCAGGGGATATTCGTGAACTTCAAAAACGTGCAAAGGTCCACGAGACTCCGCGTGCCGTTCGGGATAGGGCAGATAGGGAAGTCTTTCAGAAACGAGATAACCCCCGGAAACTTCATATTCCGCGTGAGGGAGTTCGAGCAGATGGAGCTCGAGTTCTTCTGCAAACCGGGGACCGACCTCGAGTGGTTCGCGTACTGGAAGGACTTTTGCAGAAACTGGCTCCTCGAAATAGGGCTCAAAGAGGAAAATCTCAGAATGAGGGACCACTCGCCCGAGGAGCTCGTCTTCTACTCCAACGCGACGACGGACTTCGAGTACCTCTATGCGTTCGGCTGGGGGGAACTGTGGGGGATTGCCGACAGAACCGACTACGACCTCAAACAGCACCAGGAGGAAAGTCAGGAGCCCATGGACTACACCGACCCCGTCACGGGCGAAAAATACATACCCTACGTCATAGAGCCCTCTCTCGGCGTGGAAAGGATTGTCCTCGCGCTTCTCACAGACGCGTACGACGAGGAGGTCCTCGACGCGGAGAAAAACGACGTGAGAATAGTCATGCACCTCCACCCCTTCATGGCGCCGTACAAGGCGTGCGTTTTGCCTCTCCAGAAAAACCTCGCGCCCAAAGCCGAGGAGATATACCAAAAGCTTGCCAAAAAATTCCCAGTGACATATGACGTCACGGGCTCCATAGGGAAAAGATACCGCAGACAGGACGAGATAGGGACGCCGCTATGCATAACCGTCGACTTCGACACGCTTGAGGACGACACCGTGACCGTGAGGGACAGAGACACGATGGAGCAGATAAGGCTTAAAGTCGACGAGCTCGGGGCCTACATCTCCAAAACAATGGAATTCTGAAAAGCAGCCTTATGAAAAGACCGTCCGTTTCCGGGCGGTTTTCTTTTTATCTTCCGAGTTTGTAGACGTCCTTCGTCCTCGCGATGATGAGCATCGTGTCGCCTTTGTAAAACGTCGTTTCGGGACCCGGAATTGTGTTGAGTTCTTCCTCGTGCCTCACCGCAACGATGTTGAGCTTGAATTTACGTCTGACGTCGAGTTCCGCGAGCGACTTGTTGAACCAGCCCTCCG
>JAJQAK010000062.1 GCA_021203845.1 Clostridia bacterium
TGTAGTCTTAAGCGGCAGCATACGCGGCGAAGGCCGCAAGGCATAAGAGGGAAATCAATGGTATATTACAAAGAGCTCAAAAACGGGATACGGCTCGTGGTCAAACAGATGACAGGCTTAAACTCGGTCAGCATGGGGATTTTGGTCAAGACCGGCGCGTGCGTCGAGACGGATGAGGAGGACGGGCTATCGCACTTCATCGAGCATATGATGTTCAAGGGCACGAAGACCATGAACGCCTTCCAGATCTCGGACGAGATGGAAAAGATAGGCGCGCAGGACAACGCGTTCACCGGAAAGGACTCCACGTGCTACTACGTTAAATCCACGACCGACCATGCGGAGAGGGCGTTCGAGATACTTGCGGACATCTTCACGGGGAGCGTTTTTCCTCCGGAGGAGATGGCGCGGGAGAAGGGCGTCATACACGAGGAGATATCCATGACCGAGGACACCCCGGACGATCTCTGTCTCGACCTCATATGCGAGGCCTTTTACGGAAAGACCGGGTACGGCAGGAACATTCTGGGCTCCCACGAAAACCTCGAGAAATTCTCACGTACGGACATTTTCTCGTACATGGAAAAGTTCTACACGGCGGACAACATAGTCATCGCCATGGCGGGGAACATCGATTTGTCTGTCGCGGAAAACCTCGCGGAAAAGTATTTTTCCTCGTATCCCGCAAAAAAGAGTGCCAAAAGGGACGTCAAAATTGAATACGCGCACGGGTCGATTCTCCGCATGAAAGACATTGAGCAGGTGCACATAGCCCTCGCGTATCCTTCCGTGGAGAGGGAGCACAGACTTTTCGACGCGTCGCAGATAATGAACGGCGTTCTCGGCGGCGGGATGTCGTCCAGACTCTTCCAGACAGTGAGGGAGAAGATGGGGCTCGCGTACACGGTGTACTCGTACCTTTCGCCGTACGACGACACGGGCTCCCTCATAATCTACGCGGGCGTGAACGCGGCGAACTACATGAAGGCTCTGGACGCGATATACGGTTGTGTGGAAGACATAAGAAAGAAGGACATTACGGAAGGTGAGTTTTTGAAGGTCAAAGAGCAGATGCTCGCGTCCAACGTCTTTTCGCAGGAGAGCACGAGCTCGCAGATGCTTTTGTACGGCAAGGAGCTTTTGTACAACGACCGCATATACGACATGGACAAAAGGCTCCGGGACATAAAGGACATAAAGATTGGCGACGTCTACGACGCGATAGATCTCAACTTCGGGAAGGACATGGCGGCCGCCGTCGTCGGTGCCGCGGAAGACCCCGTGAAGCTATGACGGTGTTCGCGGAAGGATTCGACCCGGTATATGACGACAGGTCAAGGGTTTTGATTCTCGGGAGTTTCCCCTCGGTTAAAAGCCGCGAGACCGCGTTCTACTACGGGAACAGACAGAACAGGTTTTGGAAGACGCTTGCGGAGATTTTCGGCAAAAAGCTCCCCGAAACGATCGAGGAGAAAAAGGACTTTCTCTTGAGATGCCGCGTGGCTCTCTGGGACGTCGTCGCGGCGTGCGAGGTGGTAGGCTCCGCAGACACCTCTATAAAGGACTACAAGGTCGCGGACATAAGAAAGGTAACGGAAAACGCCCCCGTGGAACTCATCATTTTGAACGGCACGAAGGCGTACGACATATATGAAAAACATTTCGGCGATTTGGGTATCCCCGCCGTCAAGCTTCCCTCCACGAGTCCCGCGAACACGCGCTTCGACGAGAAAAAGTGGTCTGACGCTCTCTCGGGATTCGCCGGCAAAACATAAAAATTCTAAGGAAACAGCGTATGGAAATCAAAGACCAGCTCGTAAAGGAGTTCAACCTTAAGGACGAGCACTGTCAGAACATCATCAATCTTTTGAACGAGGGAAACACCATCCCCTTCATAGCGAGGTACCGCAAGGAGATGACGGGCGCCATAGACGACCAGGTGCTCCGTGCGTTCAACGACAGGTTCGAGTACCTCACAAACCTTCAGAAGCGCAGGGAGGAGGTTGCGAGGCTCATAACCGAGCAGGAGAAGATGACTCCGGAGATACAGACGTCCATAGACGCATGCGTCACCATGACCGAGATAGAGGACGTCTATCGCCCGTACAAGCAGAAGAAAAAGACGAGGGCCTCTGTCGCCGCGGAAAAGGGGCTTCAACCTCTCGCAGACTTCGTGTCGGCCCAGGAAGGGGACCCCTTCGTCGAGGCCGTGAAATACATTGACGAAGAAAAGGGAGTGAAGACGGCGGAAGACGCGCTTCAGGGTGCGAAGGACATAATCGCCGAGAATATTTCTGACGACGCGGAACTTCGCAAAAAGCTCCGTTCCCTCATGGAAAGTTACGGGGAGATGCAGGTGAAAACCGTTAAAGAGGACGATGCGGGGACCTATTCAATGTACGCCGACTACACCGAACCCGTGTCCGAGATAAAGGACCACAGGGTGCTCGCGATAAACCGCGGCGAGAAGGAGGGCTTCCTCAAAGCCAAAATATATCTCAACCCCGACATGGCGAGGCGCGTGTGCGTCGTGAAGTACGCCACGAAGAAGGGGACGCCCTCGGCCGCGCTCATAGAGGAGGCCGCCTGTGATGCATACGACAGGCTCATAGAGCCGTCCATAGAAAACGAGGTGAGAAACGTCCTCACCGACAGGGCGAGCGAGCAGGCCATAAAGATGTTCGAGGTGAACCTCCGTCCGCTCCTTTTGCAGCCGCCCGTTAAGGGGAAGGTGACTCTCGGGATGGACCCCGGATACAGAACCGGATGCAAACTTGCCGTTGTGGACGAGACGGGGAACGTTCTCGACACGAACGTCATATACCCCGTGCCCCCGAAATCCCTCGTCGAGGAGTCCAAGGCCGTCATGAAAAGACTCATAAAGGCCCATAATGTCGACGTCATAGCGATAGGCAATGGCACGGCGAGCAAAGAGACCGAGATGTTCGTCGCGGAGCTTTTGAAAGAGGTGGAAAGGGACGTGAGCTACGTCGTCGTGAACGAGTCGGGCGCGTCCGTGTATTCCGCGTCCCCTCTCGCCGTGGAGGAGTTCCCGGACTACGATCTGACGCTCCGTTCCGCGATATCCATAGCGAGAAGGCTGCAGGACCCTCTCGCTGAGCTCATAAAGATAGACCCGAGGTCGATAGGCGTGGGGCAGTATCAGCACGACATGAACCAGAAAAGGCTTTCCTCCGTTCTGGACGGCGTCCTTGAGGACTGCGTGACGAGCGTGGGGGTCGACCTCAACACCGCGAGCGCGTCGCTTTTGAAACACGTCTCCGGGCTCAACGCCGGGACGGCCAAAAGCATCGTGGACTACAGAAACGGCAACGGGAAGTTCGCCGAAAGACGCCAGCTTCTAAAGGTACCCAAACTCGGCGCGAAGGCGTTCGAGCAGTGCGCGGGTTTTTTGCGGATTCCCGAGGGGAAGAACATCCTCGACAACACGGCGGTGCACCCGGAATCCTACGAGAAGGCGGAAAAGCTCCTGAGACTTTTCGGCTACACGGACGACGACGTGAGATACAGGAGGCTCTCGCAGCTTCCCGACAGGGTCAAAACGTACGGCGAGGCGAAGACATGCTCCGAGACGGGCCTTGACGCGGACACGATGAGGGACATCGTGACGGAGCTCATAAAGCCCGGGAGGGACATACGTGACACGCTCCCTAAGCCCGTTCTGAGAAAAGACATAATGGGCATAGACGACCTCGTAGTCGGAATGGAGGTCGAGGGGACCGTGAGAAACGTCATAGACTTCGGCGCGTTCGTGGACATTGGCGTGCATCAGGACGGACTCGTCCACATATCCGAGATAACCGACAGGTACATAAAGCACCCTTCCGAGGTTCTGAAGGTCGGACAGCACGTCAAGGCCGTCGTGATTTCCGTGGACAAGCAGAAAAACCGCATAGGACTCTCGCTTAAGAAGGTCAAAAAACAGGCCTAACGGTATTGACAGTCCCCGCCCGCGGCGGGTAAAATGAAATCGTAAATCGAACGAAAAAGTTTCGGAGGAAATATTATGTTTGAAAAAATAGCGGCAATGCTGTCGGAACAGCTTGGCGTTCCCCAGGACAAGATAACGCTTGAAAGCGCGATTGTCGAAGACCTCGGCGCGGACTCTCTGGACGTCGTGGAACTTCTCATGGCTTTGGAGGAGGAGACCGGCAAGACGATACCGGAAGACAAGATAACCGAGATAAAGACGGTGGGCGACCTCGTGGACGTCATAGCCGCT
>JAJQAK010000025.1 GCA_021203845.1 Clostridia bacterium
CGGCCGAGGCGGCTTACGCCAACATCGCGGTGGAAGTAGTCAACCAAGCCATATCAGCCCTCGAATCCGTCGATGACCTCACGGGAAAGACGGAAGATGAGCTTAAGACCCTTCTTTCCGCGTACGAGGACGTGACCGTTCTCTACGAAGCACTCACGGACGAACAAAAAACCCAGGTCACGGGATATGACGAGGTTACTTCCGGTATTGAGAAGATAAACGAGCAACTGAACCTTGTTGTATTCGAGACTCTTCTCGACGCCGTGACAGATGTCGACAACGTTACCAAGGACGGAGCCGCGGCCGTGATTGCTGCATATAATGCCCTAACCGAGATGCAGCAGAGCGGGCTTTCGACAGAACAGATAAGCAAATACGAAAAGATCCTTGAGGCATACAAAGAGTTTAACAGCGGAAACATAGTGATAATTTTTGCGAATCCCGAATCAAACAGCGGTGCTGAAAATCTTGCAGCGGATAATCCGAACGTCAATGTGGCGAACGAGAAGTATACGGGCACGGGTGAATTCGATTATGACGGAGTGACGTATACCGGAGCTCTTTATCTTGATGACGGCGATTCGGTGACCATAAAACTTGAGGCGGGAAAATCATATAAGATAACGATATGTGTTGACAGCGGTAAGAAGGTAAATTATTGGGTGAACGATGACAAGAGTTCTGGAGTAACGGCGGATTCCGACGGTATCATAACCCAGACGATTTCTGCAGACGACAATGCAGAATCCTTCTCCATTTCAAAAAATAACAAAACATATCTATACTATGTTATCATCGAGGAAATCGATTAAACCTTAATCTGTTAGTCGCCGTACAAAAAGACTATTTAATATCTACGGGTGCAAGGTTCAGACTTTGCACCCGTTTCATAAAAAAACGGCGGAGAGTTGTTGCTCCCCGCTGTTCGCATGTTGCTTTGTTCAGTCTTTAAGACATCCTACCGGTATGACCAGTACACCGTCTCGACCCATGAAACCGTATTCCGTTCCGGTCAGGACAATTTTTACGACGGGCATTTCGATTTGAGCCCCTTCGTCTTGTTCTTCGATGTGTTTTTTGATTGCGTTTTCGAGTCTGTTGAGACTGTCGATGCATTTTTCTATGTCGTGCTGTCCGAACTCGAAATCGATGAGTGCGTATTTGGAGTGATTAAAAGTCAGTATGCAGTCCACACTCAGACCGTATCTGTCTTCATAGTGTGAAATCTTTCCGAAACGGGCCTCACTGTAAACCTTGATATCCCTGTAGCACATGCATTTGAATATCCGGTTAAGGAGATTGTAGTCTGTGTTCAGGTCATCTCTTTTAGCGCCCAGGGTGTAAATTGCGAGTGAGGGGTCGGCCAGATTGTGTCTGTCGGACATTGTTCTGTGAGCGGAACTGCGTATCCGCATAGGCCATGGTGCGATGTCCTCTATGATGTAAAGCTGTTTTAGGGCGGAGATATACTTTGACAGAGTGGGGAAAGAAACACCGCATGTATTCATTAGTTCCGGATAAACGCTGTGCGTCGAACTTAAATTACGGGCATATGAACTGATGACAGCCTTGGTTGTTTCGTTTCCTTTTTTGTAGTCATAAATTGTGGGTACGTCCTCGTCGCAGATTCCGTCGTATATTTTTTTGACACAGTCCGTGGACGCGGAGGGATTGGATACGCATTCGGGCCATCCGCCGCGAAACATTGCGTCAATTATCCCTGTCATCGTGACGTCTGAAGTGCAGTGGTGAAAAGCACCGGGGTCATCAAGTATCTGACCCAGGGATATTTGACCGTTCGATTCACCGCTTTCGTACAGACTCATTGGCCACATTTGATGTACGGCATAACGTCCCACGCCGGGATGCATGACGCTGTAGTAATTTGAATCCTGTCCCGTTAATATGAAAAGTCCTTTTTTGTTTCTGCAGTCTACCGAATAACGAATAGAATCCCAAAGTCTTGGTGCACTCTGCCACTCCACAAACAGACGCGGACTTTCTCCCTGCAGCAAAAGTTCGCATGCGTTTTCAGAAGTTTTCACATATCCGTCTTTTTTGTTTTCGTCCCGGAAATCAACCGTCGAATTTGCTACCTTCTCCGCCGTAAAGGATTTTCCGCATCTCTTAGGTCCTTCCAAAAGGACTGCACCCATGACACGAAGGTCTTCATCCAGGATATTGTCTATGATTCTTTTCCTTTCCACACTTTCGCTCATATTTTTTTTCTCCGAAACAATGGTATCACTTTGTCGCCTTAAGTACAAGCGTAATTTAATAATTAACGCCATTTTTATTTAATATTTAACGCATTAAGCGTTTAACGATTAGCGTATATCTTATTTAATAATTAACGTATATTTCGTTTAGTAATTAACGGTAAGTTAGGACGTGTCTGCGTGTTCGAAATATATTGTTTTTTGTGGCATAGCTATGAAATGAATCAAAATAAAATCGCAGAAAGTGAGTCAGTCTTTTAAACATCCTAATGGGATTACGAGTACTCCGCTGTTCAGTTTTTCGGCTATCTCTGTTCCCGTCAGTATAATCTTGAGTAGTGGAGAATGTGATATGTTGTCTGGGATTTTTTTACCATATAACATTTCGTCATCCTTCTCGAAAATCTTTCTTTCTAGGTCTAGAAGATTTTTTTCCGCCTCTGGAATGTCTTTTTTTGCGAACTTGCATTCGATAAGTGCCATATAGCCGTTTTCGTCGTGTAGTACAATGTCCACCTCTTTTGTTTCCTCATCGCGGTAAAACGAATAAGACACACGGGTATTGGTGCCGGAAGCATATATCTCAATATCGCGTATGCACATGTTCTCAAAAAGGAAACCACGTACAAGCGAATACTCGGGCTTTAATAGAGTTGAAGAATCTAAATTTAGCGCCGCGGCGGCAATAGACGGTTCCGTCACAACATGCTTAGGCAGGTATTTTGACTCCCTTGACAGTGGGCTTAGGCTCCATCTATCTATTTCCTCTATAATGTACAAGGATTTGAGAGCGTTAACATACATATCGACTTTCGTTCTGTCGGGTTCAACGTCTTCGACATCTTTGTATATTTTTTCGGACTTGGTCAGTCTGCAGTTGTTTTTTCCATACGAGCGTAACAAGGCCATCGTCAAATCGGATCGTTGAGTTGATCCGTCTTCCAAATGAAGATTAGTGCTTAAAATCCTGTCCAGGACGTATTGAGGATATCTTAATTGTTCCAATTTGTCGTTTGTGTCAAAACATCCCGGCCATCCGCCTCGACATATCGTAAAAATCAAGTCACTTTTTGTCAGTTTCGACTTGCATCCCTCTTTAAATCCGTCGGGATTTTGTATTAATTCATGCAATGAGATCTCCCCTGTTGAGTCGCCACTTTCGTAGAGACTCATGGTTGACATCTTTATTGTTGAAATGCGGCCGATGGCGCTGTCTGCCGTTCCGTCAACATTTAAAGATGAAGACCCCGTCAGAATGTATGCTCCGTGCCTGTTTTCACTTTTCTGGACAGACGAGGCAATAGTATTCCACAACCTGGGTTCTATTTGCCATTCATCAAAAAGTATAGGCTTCGGACTGTCGAGTAGCGAATCCGGATTTGTCGTCAAAACAGATTCGACCCGGTCCAAGTCTTGGGGATTCTGCAGATTTACGGTACTGGCGGCTACTTGTAACGAAGTTGTTGTTTTCCCGCATGCTCGTGGTCCTTTGATGTATACAGCGCCGAAGTTCTTAAGGGCTCCTGCCAACAGTTTGTCGGCTATTCTTTTTATGTAAAAATCCATTGTGATTTCTCTCCGTACTTTTTGAGTACATTATATACCTATGTTTTTTGAAATTGGTCAACTGCGAGTTGACAATTTAAAAATTTTGTACCGGACTCGATTTTGTAAATTTCGCGGGAAATTTAATTTGATGGGGTGCCAGACTGAAAATGTGATCATATTCTCCCTGAGGCACTCGATTGTTCAGTCCAATTCCTTTTCCGCAGTATTTTTTGGAGCTGAAATTGCCACTTCCGCAGTAAAAATTTTATATGTTTTTACCTTTTCCGCAGTATTTTTTTTCGGAGTATGAGGCGATACAAACTGTGCAAAGGTGAAATCGCGAAAAAAAACCGCCACG
>JAJQAK010000030.1 GCA_021203845.1 Clostridia bacterium
ACGACGGAGACTATGGTGTCCGCGACGGCTATGTGCCTTATCGCCCTCCATATCGGGTTACGGTACCGCCTCGCCCTCGTGTAAGAATACACGCAGAGAATCGACTTATAAATGGTGTAGCCTATGACTACGTACAGGATGAACCGCGGATAGACGGTGACGTTCCCTACCGAGAACATCTGATATATGGCGAGCGAAAAAACCGCCGCGTACATGAGAAGGAACGCCCCAATTCTCGAAAAAGCCCTGTACGCGTAGTAAAAATCCACCTCGTGGGTCTTAAGCTGCACGCGGTGCCTGTCCAGGCAGTAAAGACGCATTAGGACGAGCAGGAAGTAGGCGACCGTGAGGGAGCCGTACCAGGCGGACTTCATGACGCAGGCGATTATGAGGTTGTATATTACGTAAAAAACGGATATTGCCGTGGAGATGGACGAAAAGAAGTTCACACGGAAGACGTACTCCTTGGCGAGTCGCTTTCCGTATTTGTACCTGCTGAGAAACTTAAGGACAATCGCGAGAATCCTTTTCGACGTCACGAGGACGGAGTAAATCACCACGAACAGTATCACGGGGAAGAAACAGTACACGCAGATGGCCGACGTGTCGGCCCTCATGTCGAGGACGAAACTGAAAAAGAAAATGAAGAAGACCAACGCGAGCACCCAGAACACGATGACGGGTATCAGCGGCGGTTTCCTTATGAACTCCGCCGTTTTTTTCCATGCCGCTTTAATCTTCTCCATGTTGAAGCCTTGTTTCCGTAAATACTGTCAGTTCTCTTCTTTTTTTTCTGTGTCTTTCCCTTTGCTCCCTTTCTCGAGTTCCTTCATGAGCCCGTCGAAGAACTCACGAAGGTACGACGTGTCCGCCTCCTCGAGTTTTCCGGTGTCCGCGCTCGTCGCGAGGGCGGGGTCCACGGGCATCTTCGCGATGCAGGGGATGCCGTGCTCCAGCGCCAGGGCGTCGACCGAGCTTTGTCCGAACACGTTTATGACCGCTTCGCAGCAGGGGCATTTCACGTAGCTCATGTTCTCCACTATCCCGAGGATGGGAACGTTCATCATGTCGGCCATGTTCACGCATTTTGCGACTATCATTCCGACGAGGTCCTGCGGGGTTGTCACGACGACGGCGCCGTCAAGGGGTATGGACTGAAACACCGTGAGAGGCACGTCTCCGGTTCCCGGGGGCATGTCGATGAAAAGAATGTCCAGTCCCTGCCATATGACGTCGGTCCAGAACTGTGTGACCGTCCCCGATATGAGCGACCCCCTCCACACGACGGGGTCGTCCTCGTTTTCCAAAAGAAGGTTCATGGACATGACCTGTATGCCCATCTCCTTCGTGACACAGGGAAGTATCGCGTCCTCGGAGCCCATCGCGCGATCGTGCAATCCGAACATCCTCGGAACGGAAGGTCCCGTGAGGTCCGCGTCCATGACGCCGACGTTGAGGCCGCGGCGGGCCGCCTCCACCGCGAGGGACGCGCAGGTCATGGACTTCCCGACGCCGCCCTTTCCGGACACGACCGCGACCACGTGCTTGATTTTGCTAAGTCTGTGGGGTTTTTTCAAAAAATCCTCGGCCCTTCTCGAAGAGCAGTCAACCCCGCATGAAGAACAGTCATATGTGCAATCTGCCAAGACAAAAATCTCCCGTAAGTTTATATGAGATATTGTAGAAAAACGCGCTTTAAAAGTCAAATCAAATGGTCGCGGTGCCTCCCCCGAGGCACGCGAACCCACTGCACGTTGCGGAAATTGACTTGCAAAAAATCTCCGTATGGGGTAATATATAAAAGCTGTGCTAAGTGGGGAGTCAGCGGTGCCCTGAACCTGCAATCCGCTATAGCAGGACCGAATGTCTTTCTCGGCATGAGGCGTGGAAGGCCGCACTTTGCAAGGAGTGTTGATCTCAAGGTCTTATGCAACCAACCACTGTGAACCGTGTCAGGATAGGGATATAGCAGCACTAAGCAGCCCAGTTGGTGTGCCATAAGGTAGCTTTGGGGGAGCCACCTACATTTTTACCGCTTCGGCGTCTTGTGACAAAAAAGACTGCACAGCAATTTTGAATAAATCGGTCATGCCCGTCTGCGGCATGACTTTTTACGTTTCTATAACCTCGAATTACTGTAAAATCACGGTATGTTGCCAGACAGCGCCTGCCTTTCTTCCCCCAAACCATGAACCGGAACTCGTTTTATCTGTCAACCGCTTTGAAATAGCTCTCTCGCGGTATTGCGTTTTCTTACGGCATATGGTATGCTGTCCACATACAAAAGGAAGTATTGCCATGAGTTTTTACTTTAATTCCGGAAACGATTCGTTTCAGATGGCACTTAACTCAAAAATATACGTAGACAAAACCGGTCTCATAGAGCACACGAACGAATTACTCGACACGGAAAAGCGTTTTATCTGTGTGTCCCGACCCAGAAGGTTCGGCAAATCAATGGCGGCAAACATGCTTGAGGCCTATTACTGTCGCACATGCGATTCCCATTCCCAGTTCGACAAACGGGCCGCCGCCAAATCCGACACATACGAAAAACACATCAATAAATATGACGTCATACATGTAAAGATGACCGACATGATTAAAGATGATGTGGACGTATTCGCCGGTCTCGCGACTATGGAAGAGAAAGTCACGGGCGAAATCAAAGCGGCGTATCCGAACATCAAAATAACGGAAACCGACCTCATATCCGTGCTCATGAAGGTGTATGACGAAACAAATGTAAAATTCGTCTTCATAATCGACGAATGGGACGGGCCTTTCAGAATCCGTAAAAGCGACACGGAGGGACAAAAAAAATATGTCAACTATCTCATGGACCTATTCAAGGACAAAAAATATGTCGCTCTTGCATACATGACGGGAATTCTCCCTATAAAGAAATTCTCCACGGAGTCTTCTTTGAACATGTTTCTGGAATACTCCATGATTCATCCCGGCTTCACCAAACCGTATTTCGGTTTCACTCAATACGAAGTAAAAAAACTCTGCGACGACTGGAACCGCTCGTATGAAGATTTCAAAGACTGGTACGACGGCTACGTTTATAAAGAAGAACCGGAAAATCTTCATATATGCAATTCGGATTCCGTCGTCTGCGCGCTTTTGAACGGCTCTCTGCGAAGCTACTGGCCCGACACGGAGTCATATGAAAGTCTGAAACAGTACATACAGCAGGACAGGTTCGGACTGCACAATGTTCTCCAAAACCTTATAAACGGAGGCAGACAGTTTTTTCAGAACAACGCGCCGTCAAACGACATAGTTACGATAAACAGCCTTGACGACATACTTACGATACTCGTACATCTCGGATACCTCGCCTACTACGACGGTGACGCTTCCGTGACAATCCCCAACAACGAAGTACGTCCGAGATTCATCGACACAATCCGCAACATGGGAAGTACGCCGCTGTCAGAGCTCATGAAGGAATCAGAGGCCCTTTTCGCGGCAACAAAAGACAAAGACGAGGAAGAAGTCTGCAAACACATCAAAAAAATACATCATGACCACACCTCCATAAGAAAATATAAGGACGAGGGTACGCTCACGACCATTGTGAGACTCGCGTACATCTACGCGCTCAGCCTGTACATGGTAAAGCCGGAAGCAGAATCCGGAGACGGATATGCCGACCTTATACTTGACCCGCTGTCACCGGGAGAAAATCGTCCCATAATAATCGAGCTTAAGCACAACAGGTCCGCGGAAGATGCGGTTGCACAGATAAAAAGGATGAGCCATATCGATTATTTCAGGGGAAAAGGTTATAAAGGTGAGATTCTTTATGTGGGCATAAACTACAAAACTTCCAAAGCGCTGCCGCGTTCACGCGGAGTCTTCACTTGCAAAATCGAGGCGGAGAAAATCTGATCCTATCAAAGCCCAAAATCGTCGAACGCGTCCGTATGAGCGCGTTTTTTTTGTTTGAAGCATCAGCAAAAACATCAAAAAAGGTCGAGAAATCTTTGTTGACACGCAGAAATCTATCGGAAATCTATATACGTCACAAATTTATCAATTCGCCCGCTTTGTCGCCATAAAAAGAGTTCAC
>JAJQAK010000083.1 GCA_021203845.1 Clostridia bacterium
GAGGTTCCCAAAAAGAGAGGAGACGGCATGACGAACAAATCGGCGTCAACCGAGCTCACCATGCCGGACGGGCGGATTGTTTCAAATACCGAGGCAAACGACGAAATCATCGAGATAATAGGGCTGGACAGGGGACAGTTCGTTAAAATCGCCATGATTGCCCAGGGGGATTTTCTGAAGATACTTCTCGCTTCCACGGAGGAGAAAAGGGGGATATTCCGCAAGATTTTTTCGACGGAGAACTATCAGGTCCTCCAGGACAGTCTGTCGTCGGAAGCGAACAGGCTGAAAAAAGTGTACGATACCCAATCGGGGCTGCTGACGGCCGAATATTCCGACATCGTGTGCGACCCCGTGGACGCCATAAAGGCGTCGCTCGTCGAAAAGGCACAAAATGGCGACATGCCGGCGGGGGAAGTCGTGGACCTCATAGGCTCTCTTCTCGATACCGACCGCGGACGCATGAAGGACATCGACGCCGCGATTGACGGGGCAGACAAACAGATTACGACCCTCCGCGGAGAAATCATCACGGCTTTGAACTTCGAGAAGACGCAAAAGCTTTTGGAGACGTCGCAAAAAGAACTTCCAGATGCCGAAAAAGCTGAAAAGGTGTCGAAGGCCGCATACGACGTCGAACTGAAAAAACAGCCCGAGCAGGAAGAACTTTTGAAGCGCCTGACGGAAATAGAAAACCAGCTTCCTAACTACGAGAAACTGGAAGGACTAAAATCGGAACTGGAGAAGACAAAGAAATTTCTGTCCGCGGATACGGAAGCCAGGGACATGGCGGAGTCAAGATCGAAGAAAATCGAATCCGAGACGCAAATGCTTACGGAAGAAAAGAAAGGATACGCGTCGGCCGAGACGGACAAGGTGAAACTTCAGGGCGAAATCGAGAAACTTTCCGAGAGAAAAAAAGACATAGATTCACTCGTTTCCGAGTTTAAGACGCTGGACGTCCGCGAAAAAGAACTTCATGCCGCGCAGGACGATTACGTAAGGACAGAGGCGGCTGCGGAGAAAGCGGGGAAGAAATACGAGGCGGAGTTCAAAGCCCACATGGATTCTCAGGCGGGAATTTTGGCACGGGAACTTTCCGACGGAAAGCCCTGCCCCGTGTGCGGCTCCCTCGAACACCCCCGCCCCGCGAAGACGGCCGGGGAGGTTTTGTCGAAGGAAGAGATCGACACGCTGAAAAAGGCCGCGGACGAAACGAGAGAGCGCATGTCGAAGGCGAGCGCCGACGCAAGCAAAAAGAAGGGCGCGTACGACACGCAGCTAGAAAACGTGAAAAAGGCCGCTGAAAAGATGTTCCCGGGAGAAGATGCGGAGGACGTGCGCAAAAAGCTGACCGATGAGGCAAGGAACATCGACGGACGGATGCATGAGCTGCGAGGAGCGATTGCCGTTGAAGATCAAAGAATTAAGAGGAACAATGATATAGAAGGACGCCTTTCGCAGCTTGACGGCGAAGGCAAAAAATGCGCTGCACTTATAAGCGAGCTTTCCGGGAAAGTCATCAAAGAGGAGGCCGACATAAACAATCTGACGCTTTCCGCAAAGTCAGTTTCCATGGGATTGCCGTTTGAAAGCCTTGAAAGAGCCAATACCGAGATAAAGTCCATCGAGGCGCAGAGAAAAAATATGGCTGAGGCGCTCGACGCCGCAAAAAAGGACTACGAAGGCAAATCGGGCCGCGTGCGCTATCTCGAAAACAACATAGACCATGCGACGGAAATTCTGAGGGGATACAAACCCGTGGACATCGCCGCGAAAAAAGACGAGGAGGCGAGACTTTCCGCGGAGAAGAGTGCGCTTAACGCGGAAAGAGACAGGGTGAACGTCAGAATATCCGCGAACGAGAGGGTAAAGAAAAACATTTCGGGAAACATAGAAGAAATCGAAAAGACGGAGAAAAGACTCACATGGCTCAAGGCCCTCTCCGATACGGCGAACGGACAGCTTACGGGGAAACAGAAAATAACGTTGGAGGCGTATGTGCAGTCCGTGTTCTTCGACAGGGTTCTCGGCAAGGCAAACAGACGGTTCCTCGTTATGTCCGGAAACCAGTACGAACTCGTGAGATCCGAAAAGGCCAAGGACAAAAGGGGTCAGGCGGGACTTGACCTCGACGTGGTGGACCACTTCAACGGCACGCGAAGATCCGTCAATACGCTTTCCGGCGGCGAGTCGTTTGAAGCGTCCCTGTCGCTCGCACTGGGTCTTTCCGACGAAGTTCAGTCTATCGCGGGCGGGATAGAGCTCGACGTGATGTTCGTCGACGAGGGGTTCGGAACGCTCAGCGAGGATGTTCTGGAGCTTGCCCTGAAGGCGCTGAACGATCTCTCCGCGGGCGAGGGAGGAAGACTCGTCGGGATAATCTCCCACGTCACGGAGCTGAAAAACAGGATAGAGAAAAAGATAGTCGTCACAAAAGACCGCGACAAGGGAAGCCGCATAGAGATTTCGACGGACTGACGGAATTTCCGACAAAAAAGGCTTGACCTTTCCACGTGTCGGCGCTATCATTTACATAAATACGATTATGAAGTTTTAATTTATGTAAATGGAGGCGAGGTATGTTCGTGGGCCGTGAGACGGAGCTTGAGAATCTCAACAACATGTACAAATCGGAGAAGGCCGATTTCGTGGCCGTCTACGGCAGAAGGCGTATAGGCAAGACGGAGCTCATACGCCAGTTTTGCCGTGGGAAGCCGTGCGTGCATTATACCTGTAAGAACGACACGAAAAGACACATGCTCGCGGATTTCGCAAGGCACGTCATCCCCACGAATCCGAAACTCGCGGGGTCGTACCCAGGGTTTCGCGACTGGGAGGAGGCAATATCGTATTTCGGGAAATACGACAATGCGGAAAAGCTGGTCGTTGTCATCGATGAGTTTCCGTACATGGCGAAGGCCGATCCGTCCGTGATGAGCGTTCTTCAGATTCTGTGGGACGAGGACCTTCACGACAAAAACATCATGATAATCCTGTCCGGAAGCTCCATGAGCTTCATGGCGGGGAGCCTTCTCTCCTACGAGAACCCTCTTTACGGACGAATCACGGCGAAGATCCTTTTAAAGCCGCTTCCGTTTTTCGACGCGGTGAAGTTTTTCCCGGATTATTCCGATGAGGACAAGGTGCTCGCGTACTCCGTTTTGGGCGGGGTGCCCGCGAACCTTCTCGAATTCGACCCGTCCGTGTCGTTCGAGGAAAACGTTAAGACCAAAATACTCAGTCCGTCTTCCAGACTGTACGGCGATCCGGACTCTATTTTGCGCCAGGAACTTAGAGACATCTCCACGTACGCGGACATCATCCGCGCCGTCGCGAACGGTTACGCGAAATTTTCCGAGATATGCACGCAAAGCTATCTCGCGAACTCCGCGCTCACGCCGTATCTTTCCAACCTCGTGACGCTGGGAATAGTTCAGAAACAATACCCCGCCTTCTCGGACGAGAAGGATAAGGCGAAGATCTCTAACGCGAGGTACACGCTTTGCGACAATTTTTTTCGGTTCTACTACAGGTTCGTGGACCCGAACATTTCGCAGCTTGAATACGGGGAGGCGGACGACGTCTGGAAATACACTATCGAGCCGCATCTTCACGAGTTCGCATCAAAGACGTTCGAGGAAATCTGCATATCGTATATGTATGACCTGAACACGGCGGGAAAGCTTCCCGCGAAGTTTCAGACGTTTTCTCGCTGGTGGGGGAAACAAAAAAAGAAGGACGTTTCCGGAAAAATCGTCACGACGGCGGAGGAGATAGACCTCGTGTCCCTGTCCTACGACAAAGGAGCCTATATTCTCGGGGAGTGCAAATTCAGAAACAGTCCATTCCAGGCAAGTCAACTCCGCGTCCTTAAGGGAAAAGACGCATTCGGAGGGGACAGCTATTACTATCTGTTTTCCCTGAGCGGTTTTTCCGACGCAGTCATCGAAGAGAGTAAAAAAGACGGACGCGTGTTCCTGGTCTCACTGTCCGACATCGTGCGCGGAAATAGGGAAAATGTACATATGTGTTCATAGCTTCATATGGCTGAAT
>JAJQAK010000125.1 GCA_021203845.1 Clostridia bacterium
GGAACGGTGTCCACATCGCAGGAAGGATTCGGAATAATGCTTCGAGACGACGTTTATCTTCCTATTTCGGATTACAACAGCAGTAACGGCAAGTCGATTTTGTCAAACTACGTGGCATCCGGAATATACAATAGCGGTTCTGCCTCCAATGTCATCTATAGCCGTGAAAATGCTTCTCTTAAAACGAGTTCAAGCTCCAATAAACTGTCGAGCTATTATACGTGCGGTGGTGTGGCGACAATAACCATGGAAAGATCCGGTGGGGCACAGAACACAACCTGCACGGTAACGTACGGCGGTACGACTTATACGTACACGTACTACGACTTCGACTATGCGGCAAATGATTACCAATACTCGTACCTTTGTTTCTATGCGACGCGTGGCACGATGATTGAGATTTCGAATGTGACTTTGCAGTTGGGCGAAATCGGGAACGCTTGATTTGAAGAATTGAAATTCAAATAAGAATCGGCTCGGCACTTCAATGTCGGGCCGTTTTATTATGCTGTCGGAAAATTTACGGGCCTTTATTTCTCCCGGCTTATTGGTCGTCTCCGGTTTTTTGGGACGCGAACGGCTTTCCGTCGGTGTTCAGGACGTTTCTGTTTATGCCGTATTGCTTCACTATTCCCGTCATGCACTTTCTGTCCTCGTCAGAAAGGGCGTTGTAGACTTCCACGCACGTCAAGAAACCTTCGTCATCGTAAAGATAGGAGTGTCTGTCGCCGAATTTTCCAACGTGCCCATCGTCTCTCGCTATCGGGCCCATGACGTCGGTCACTCCGAGAAGGTAGTCCGTCGAGACTCTGAGGGTCTTCGCGATTCTGCCGATGATTTTGAGTGCCCGGGGATAGCTTTCTCCGGTCGTATATCTCGAGATGTTCGACGTCACCATGCCTGCCTCTTTCGCAAGTCATGCCGCGGTCTCGCCACGTGCTCGGGGTGACGATTTCCGAGTTTCCGGGCCGCATATATTTCAAAAGAGAGAAAGAGGGTCAGAAGGGGGAGCCCGCGTCCTGACACGCTGCCGTGAGTGTCCGAAAAAAGCGGATTCGGCAAAAATCCGGGAAGCGGAATCCGCCCCGTCGGGTTTTTTGGGACGCCCTCGGGCAAGGCAGAGTTCACTTTGACGGTCGACGACACACAATTTTCAACTTCGCGCCCACGCGACGGGAGATTTTTTAATTGTAACGTCACAGGGAATTATGTTATACTTATCACTGATAACACATTGAGACGGAAAAAGATTTTATGTCCAAACTACTGGGTATAGACGTCGGCTCCACGACCGTCAAGGTCGCGGTGATTGGCGAGAGCGGCGACATTTTGTACAAGTCGTACGTGAGACACTTCGCACGCGTCAGGGAGACCGTCCTTGACGAGCTCAAAAACGTCCGCGAGAGGTTCGGGGGCGTCTTTCGCGCGTCCATCACGGGGAGCGCCGGGCTCGGCCTTTCGCAAAGAAGCGGGATAAACTTCGTACAGGAGGTTCAGGCCGCGTTCACGGCCATAAAAAAATACTATCCCGACGCGGACGTCGCGGTGGAGCTCGGCGGCGAGGACGCCAAGATAATATTCATAACCGGCGGAACCGAGCAGAGAATGAACGGAAGCTGCGCGGGCGGCACGGGGGCGTTCATAGACCAGATGGCGACCCTCCTCAACATCTCCGTCTCCGAAATGGACGAGCTCGCCCTCAAGGCGGAGAAGGTATATCCCATAGCATCCCGCTGCGGCGTGTTCGCGAAGTCCGACATACAGCCGCTTTTGAACCAGGGCGCGAAAAAGGAGGACATTTCCGCATCCATATTCCAGGCGGTAGTGGACCAGACGGTCTCGGGACTCGCGCAGGGAAGGCGGATAAAGGGGAAGGTTCTCTTTCTCGGCGGGCCGCTATATTTTCTGCACGGTCTTCGCCGCGCGTTCACGACCACCCTCGGTCTCGACGACGAGCACGCCGTCTTTCCGGACGACGCGCCGTCCTTCATGGCGATAGGGGCGGCGCTTCACAGCGTCGGTGTGAAGGAAGAGTCCATAGACGAGATAATAGGACGCATAGAGAACGTAAAGACCAGCGACGAGATAATAACCGGGCAGCCTCTTTTCAAAGACAGGGAGGAGTACACCGAGTTCGTCGCGCGCCACAGGGCGACCGACCTCAAATTCTGCGACATAGAGACATATTCCGGGGACGCGTACCTCGGGATAGACTCGGGATCCACCACAACGAAGCTCATTCTCATAACCCCCGACAGCAGGATACTCTACTCACATTATCAGACAAACAACGGCCAGCCCCTCGACATAATAATAGAAAAGCTTAAGGAGATATACGACCTTTCCGGAGGCAGGATAAGGATAGCCGCGAGCGCCGTCACGGGGTACGGCGAGGACATGATGAAGTCGGCGATAAAGGCGGACTTCGGGATAGTCGAAACCGTGGCTCACTTCAAAGCGGCCATGCACTTCAACCCAAAGGTGGACTTCATAATCGACATCGGCGGGCAGGACATAAAGTGCTTCAAGATAAAAAACGGCGCGATAGACTCCATAATGCTCAATGAGGCGTGCTCGTCGGGCTGCGGCTCTTTCATCCAGACCTTCGCGAGGGCCATGGGGATGGAGATAGACAAGTTCTCCCAGCAGGGCCTCTACGCCAAACACCCCGTGGAGCTCGGCTCCCGCTGCACGGTGTTCATGAACAGCATGGTCAAACAGGCGCAGAAGGAGGGTGCGACGGTCGAGGACATCTCGGCGGGCCTTTCCTCGTCCATCGTGAAAAACGCCGTCTACAAGGTAATCCGCGCGGCCTCCGCGGACGAGCTCGGCGACAACATCGTGGTGCAGGGCGGGACCTTCCTCAACGACGCCGTTCTGCGGGCCTTTGAGATGGAGACGGGGAAAGACGTCATTCGCCCCGGCATAGCGGGGCTCATGGGTGCCTACGGCGCGGCCCTCTACGCGGCGGAGAACATACGGGGGGAATCCACGACGATTTCCGAGAAGGAGCTCAGAGGTTTTTCCTACGTTTCGACTTCCACGAACTGCCACGGCTGCACGTCGAAGTGCAACATAAACATCTTGAAGTTCCAAGACGGCAGAAGGTTTGTTTCGGGAAACAAATGTGAAAGGGGCGCGGGGCTCAAACCCGCATCGGACGAGCTAGACATTTACACCTACAGGCAGGAAAGACTCCTCAAAAGCGTGGAAGGCACGAAGGGAAAGCGCGGGAAGGTGGGACTTCCCCTGCAGCTCGGCATGTACGAACAGCTCCCCCTGTGGGCGGGGTTCTTCGAGACGCTAGGCTTCGAGGTGGTTTTGAGCGACAAATCCTCGAGAGAGCTTTACTTTCTCGGACAGCACACCGTCGCGTCCGACACCGCGTGCTATCCCGCGAAACTCATGCACGGACACATCGAAAGCCTTCTCAATAAGGACGTCGACTTCATATTCCTTCCCTGCGAAAGCTACAACCTCGACGAACACTGCTCCGTCAACCACTACAACTGCCCAGTGGTCGCGTACTACTCCGAGCTCTTGAAGGCCAACAACGAGAGGCTCGGCCCCGACAACTTCATATACCCGTACCTGGACCTTAACATGAGGGAGAACACGGCGGAAAGGCTCAAAGTCGCGCTTAAAAGGTACAAGCTCTCCAAGAAAGAAATTCTGAGTGCCTTGGACATCGGATTCGAGAGACTCGACAAATATCACAGGGACGAGGCGGAAAAAGCGCGGGAGATACTGAAAAAGGCCGAGGAGCAGGGAAAGCAGACGATAGTTCTCGTCGGAAGGCCGTACCATCTCGACCCCGAGATAAACCACGGCATAAACAAACTTCTCACGTCCCTCGGCATGGCGGTGCTTTCCGAGGACTCCGTGTGCGGATACGACACGATAAAGGTGAACGTTCTCAACCAGTGGACGTACCATTCGAGGCTCTACAGGGCCGCGGACTTCGTGCTGCGGCACGATGGCGTCAACCTCGTGCACCTCGTGTCCTTCGGCTGCGGACTCGACGCGGTCACGAC
>JAJQAK010000069.1 GCA_021203845.1 Clostridia bacterium
GAATGCAAAGCCTGTAATCCGCAAGCGGATAAACGTTTCTTACTCTGTGGAACATATCTATACTTCTTTTCCCAGCAGCCGGATGGGGGGCTCAAACACACACGGCATGGAAGTGGATTTTCTGATTACAAGATACGCCAACCAAAATTACAGACTGTGTCCCATTGAAGTAAAATCCGAGACCGGCTATAAGACAAACTCCTTGTTCCTTTTTAAAGAGAAGTACAAAAATATGATGGACACGAGTATTGTCATTCTGCCCGACAATTTACACGAGGACAAAGAAAACAGAGTCCTGTTTGTCCCGCCCTACATGACATTCTGCCTATAGCATATATAGGCTCTTTATGACAGAAATGGTTTGCGATATATTGTAGCAATATTTCACCCAAACGTTTAAAAGGAGAGACGGATTCCCGCTCTCCTTTTCTTACTTTTGTCAGTCTATGGAGTTTGCCACGTCATACGCCGACCGCACGGCGGAGGAAATGTTGCTTGGCTCGACGCAGTCTCCCGCGTATAACACCTTCGCGGTTATCTCATCTGTGTCGAACGCTGCGGGTTTCGCACCCACCGCCATTACGACGAAGTCCGCGGGTATTGAGACAGGCCCACCGCTCTCCGTCTTTTCGCACATCACAGTGCCGGATTCTATGGAAGTCACCATGTGTCCCGGGCAAAGTTTTACCCCCTGTTTTGCAAAGTCCGCCATAATCGACGGAAGGACGGTCGCGCTCTCGCCTTTGGCAATGTCGGGAAGCTGTTCAACAACGGTGACGTCGCATCCCCTGACAGCAAGATACTCCGCGGTCTCTGCACCCACGAGGCCTCCGCCTATCACGACGACCCTACCGAAAAGCGTTTCCCTTCCGGAAAGGACGTCCCACGCGCCAACGACGAAAGGACTGTCACAACCTTTGATTTTCGGAAGGACGTTCTCCGCGCCCGTGGCGACTATGACGACATCGTACGCGTTCAGCTCGGCGGCGGAGGGTTTCGTGCACATGGCGAGTCTTATCCCGAGCCGCAAAATTTCTCTTTTGTAATAGTCAAGCGCACGCAGCATCTCTTCTTTTCGAGGTGGCGCCGACGCAATGTTTATCTGCCCGCCCATCTCGGGCGTCTTTTCGTACACCGTGACGAAATGTCCCTTCTCAGCTGCCACTCTCGCCGCCTCCAGCCCCGCGATTCCCGCGCCCACGACGGCGACCTTTTTGCCCGTGGTGGCCTTCGTAATCACTTTTCTGTACTCGGCCCCGTTTTCCGCGTTCAGCACACACTCGCACGCCGAATTTTTCATCACGGCGTCCGTGCATCCCTTGTTGCAATTTATGCAGTGGCGGATGTTTCCGCCGCTTTCGGCCTTTTTCGCAAAATCCGGGTCGCAAACGAGCCCTCTCCCGATTCCCACGAGGTCGCACTTGCCTTCCGCGAGAAGCGCTTCCGCCGCGGCCACGGTCACTATTCTGCCGACCGCGCAGACGGGGATTTTCACTGCTTTTTTTATCTCGGCGGCAAAATCCGATGCGAACCCGTACGCACGCGTGCCCATTGCGGGAATGGTGTCGTTCATGTTCCCCGTATGGTTCGCCTGGGCGACGTGCAGCATGTCGACTCCTTCGCTTTCCAAAATGGAGGCAAAAATCGTGGCTTCTTCTGTCGGTAGGCCGCCTTTGCCCCTCATGCCGTCCTCCGCGGGCGTTATCACGGGAAGCTTGTAGTCGATGGTCATCTCCGGCACCGCTTCCCTGACGGCCCTCACGACTTCAATGGCGAAACGCACCCGGTTTATGAGCGTCTCCCCGTATCCGTCCGTGCGCCTGTTGAGAATCGGCGAACAAAGTGCCCCTATGAGTCTGTCCCCGTGAATCTGTACTGCGTCCATCCCGGCTTTTTCCGCCCTCACGGCGCAGTCCGCGATTGCCTTCGCTATCGCCGCGAGCTGCTCCTTCGTCGCCTCGTTGACGAAGTTTTCCATGTCGTGATGAAGTTTGGCGTAAGCCTGCCTTGTCACGGCCTCGCACTCGTCCGCCTTCCCCTCCATCCGAAGCATGCGGCTTCTCATGATAAGTTCACCCACGCCGACGACGTCGTATTCGGGATGGAATATCTGCACCCCCACCTTCGCCCCGTACGCATGGCACTCGCCCGCGAGACGGCGGAAGGCCCCGATCTTTTCGTCGCCGTCGAGCTTCGGCGTGGGCGATGCGGTGTTCACGGGGGCGACGTCCCCTATCACGATGTACCCTGTGCCGCCTTCGGCGATTCTTCTGTAGAAGTTCACGCTCCTGTCTCCCGGCGTGCCGTCGGCCTCCTCGTACCCCGTCGTCACGGGAGGGAACACTATTCTGTTTTTCAAAGTAAGCTTACCCGCTTTTATGGGTGTGCCTAGCATATCCAATCCTCCTTCGATGATTTTCGTAAAATATCAAGACTCAAGGCCTCCGGCGTTTTCGGAGAGTCGCCGAAGGCCCCGCTTCTTCGCCCACGTCATGCGCCGACTACTCGACGCCGGTTCTTAGCGTCACCTCAACTTTCAGAGTGACCCCGATGTGTGCGTCTTTGACCTCGAAAAGGCTGTACGCGGTCCCGTAGTTCGCCTTCGTTATGTCCGTACCGTCCGAATCCTCGTCTCCCACGTATATCATGACAGATTCGACCTCGTATCCTTCCTCACACGTGACAAGCACCGCCACCCAGTTCCCGACGTACACGACGTCGCTTTCTTTGTCCAGCCCGGAAAACGCCGCAAGGTTGAAGTTGTATATCCCTATGGCGCACCCTTCGACGGGGTCGCATGCGACGACAGCGCATCCTACGGTCTCTATGTCCACGACGTACTCGGCTCCCGCAACGACCGGCGACATGTAGCAGTACTGGCTTCCGAAAAGCTCCGTTTTCTCTCCGTTTACTTTTACGGACGACAGGGTGTATCCTTCCTCGCAGGTCACTTCGACGGTCACGTAGTGTCCGGGTTCCACCTCGGAGGTCTCCCAGTCGGTCTTGAACGTGCCCAAATCGAAGTCCCCGACCTTTATCTCCGCAATCCCGGCGACATCCGTCGCATCTGGAGCGACGATAAGGCCCTTAGTCCCCGTTTCCTCTCCGGATTCTTTCACCGTCACGGCGACATTGTAGACCGTGCCCGCCTCGGCTTTTTCCATGAGGCACCAGTACCCGTTCATGTACGACGTGTCCTTCCCGTTCACGAGAACGACGGCGACCTCATACCCGGTCTCCGGAACAACCTTCACTGCCACGTAGTTTCCGGCCGTCACGACGGCGCTCGTCTCGTTTAAGGTCGAATAGTCGGGATACGCGAAGTCGAAGGTCTCAACGGACGCACAGTGCGGGTTCTCGTACACGGTGACGGCGCTCGTCGCGGCCTCCGTGCCGCCCGTCTCGGAGTTGACTTCGGAAAGACTCTTTTTGGCGATCTCTCCGTCGTATGTCGCGGTGAGCGTCCTCGTTCCGGTGTAGTAAAGGGGCACGGGCGGGTTCGTGATGTTGAAGTCTATCTGATTGTTCATGGTCTGCGAAAAAGACGTTATGCACCCTTTCCCGTCCGTCTCCACTCTCACCGTGCCGCCGGTGTACGTGTCGTCCGTCCCGACATCTACCACTCCCGCGTCTCCGGTGTAGCCCACGTATTTGTTCTCAATCGAGACATTGAGTCCCTCCGCGGCGTTTTTCTCATATGAATACGTGAAATATCTCGCGTTGGACGCCTGCACGGACGAGGAGCCGAGCATTATGTAGTCCTGCACCCAGTCGTATCCCGTATAGACGAAAACCGATGAGTCGAGCCAGCCGGACGTCTCCGTCGTGGCGTTTTTGAAGAGCCTGTCGGCCTCGCCGAGCGCCGCGGCGTCCGTCTGCTCCGCGAGCCCGGTCACGGGGGTCGTCGTGGTGGCGTATGAATAAACTCCGTCCTCCTTCGCGAGGATGCTCTCCGTGACCGTCACAGTGCCTCCGTCGGCGCGATCCGTGACCGTCTTTTTTGCGTACATGTACACGTCGCCGGGAACGAACTTTATGGAAAAGTCCGTGACCGACCTTAAGTCCTTCGCGAAGGATTTAAACGACGCGTTGTCGCTGTCCACCTCAAGGGTGAAGTCCTGAACGAAGGTCCCCTCGGCCGCGGAAGGCGCGTCCGTGAACGTCTCAATCATCGCGAGGGCCTCTTCCTCGGAAAGAGTGCCTTCCGGCTTTTTGTCACCCTTTCCTCCGCACGCCGCGAGGCCTATCATGCCGAGTGCAGCGACGACGGCCGCAAAGGACGCCAGTATATGTTTTTTCATCTTCTACCTCCAATAGTGTCAGATTATGTTTTTTGATTTCAGACTGTCGAGAAAATTTCTTATCTCGAGCCGCCACAAATCCCATGCGTGCCCGTAGCCCGGAACGATCCGCACCCGCACCCCGGGGACGTTTTCTTCCAGCCACGCGTCGAGTTTCACCGCGTCGGCGTAGACGAAGTCTTTGTCGCCGTACGATATGTACGTGTACGGAAGATTCTCTTTCGCCGCGAGGAAGACGTCCTCGAGCGGCACGTAAGAATCTTTTTTCACGTAGTCGTCCGGCTTGAGCGCCGGGGAGAGAGCGGCCGCCGCCATGTAATCTTGCGGTCGCGCGAGACAGTTGCCAAGGGCCCCGTATCCTCCCATGGACACCCCGCATATGATCCGTCTTTTCACGTCCACCGCCGAAAAGTTCCCTCCGATAAAGTCCGGAAGCTCTTCCGCTATGTATCCCGCCCAGTCGTCCACTGGGGAAAGGTTGAGATACCACTTGTTCTCCCCGCCTATAAGGGCCGCGGCCACGCGGTACCTGTCGCAGAGCTCCGCGACGTCCGCCCTCTGCTCCCAGGCCTTTCCGTCGTCGCCGAACCCCGAGAGCATCACGGCGAGCGGAAATTTTTCCTCCCTTTTCATGTAATAACCGCCGGGCGCGGAAAGCGCGCCGTGAAGATCGAGCGAGGGAATTATAAGAGTCACGGCGGTCTTTCTCATGAGCTTTCCGCTCAAGAACCTTATGTCGAAACTCGCCATGTCAGAGCCTCACATCTCGCCCCGGTCGCAGATCATCTGAAGATAATGTTTCGTCATGGCATACGCCGCCTCTCGGTCCGCGGAGAGCGACGCGCCCACGGCACCCGCGAAATAGGGAAGGTCTTTGACCTGCGAGTACTCCGGCTCGTACATGTTGCCGTTGTCGTCCTCGTACTCTACGTCCGCGACGTTGCAGCCCGCCACGGCGAAGAACACCCCGTGGTCGTTCGCGTACTTTATGGCCTCCACCCTGTCGAGGTCGTCCTGGATGGATATGACCCCCTGGCATCCCGCGTTGCACGCCTGCGTGCACGCCTGCACCTGCGTCACCGTGCCGCTCACCGAATAGTTGACGAACTCAATCCCGTAGGCCTTCGCCGCATACTTCGTCATGTAGTCGTAATAAGCCTGGACGGACTCGTTCATGGAGCCCGGGGTGAGGACGCCCACCTTGTATCTCACGGTGCCCGCGGTGTCCGTCTTGTCCCTGTTTCTCTCGTAGATGCCCTTGACCCCTTCGTACGTCGCGGTCCTTTGACAGAACTTGGCGAAAGTGTCGAAACCGGCGTCCGGGTTCCCGTACGGCAGCACCTCGTCCATGTCGGCCTTCATGATGGTGGGATTGGTCCCGTCCGTGCCGATGTTGTCATAGACGGTCGCCTCCATGTACTCCTCGTAGGAAGTTATCGCCCAGTACCCCTGCTTGAGGTTGGGTGCCCATCCGTTCTCATCCTCGAGCCTCTCGCCCGTGGCCATCGCATTGTACACGAGCCCCACCACGGGTGCCACGCATGCGGAATACTTCGCCGCGAGATAGCAAAGGGTCCCCTTTCTGAACGCCTCCTCGTAATCCTCGCTGAACCCGCCCATGGTGGCGTTCTGCGTCGCGGGCGACCAGCTTTCTATCTGCTGCGAGCAGAACTCGACGCCGTTGCACGTGGAGATGACGGCGAGAGGCCGGTACTCCGCGAGAGGGTCGGTGAGGGCGAGCCCCGTGTCCCAGGTCTGGTTGTTCACCATGACTATCTTCGTGTCCGCGGGCATCGTGCAGTCCGGATCCCTCGATATTTTGAATTTGAGGCTGTCCTTTTGTCCGTCGCCCGTGACGGTCCAGCCGTATTCGCCGAGTGCGTCCCGCATGCCGCGCCAGCGCTCCGTGAACCCTCTCCCCTCAAGCCCGTAGTAGTTGAGCGGGTAGAAAAAAAGCGTGTTGGTCGTGTCGGATTTTTTCGCGCCGCCGCACGCGCCGAGCCCGAAGGCGCAGGCCGCCGCCATCGCCACGGCGCACACGGCCGTCGCCATCTTTGTCTTTGCTTTTTTCATCTTGAAATTTCCTCCTTCTTTTTCTTTTGTATGAGCCCCAGCCTCTTTTGCTTTCTCAAATACAGCCTCATCTTGACCCAGTTTATGAATGCGTATTTGTCCACCATGTACACGAGCACGAAGAAGATGAGAAAGCTCGTTATGAGCGTCTGTATGTTGGACGAGAACCCCAGGGCGCTCGCCCTGTCCATGCCCTGCGCGAGAAACTGCGTTCCTATGGCCGCCATGAACGAACCTATGAGCTGGTTGGAATACTTCGCTAGAAGTCCTCCCACGAATATCGGCAGAAAGTTTTTGAACACCGACGTGGACGTGCCGAGGTTGACGCTTATCGCGACGTTTCCGAGCTGGGTCGTGTTCATGAACTGGTAGAGCCCTATGAGGAGTCCCGCGAGAGCGTAACAGAAAAGGCAGCTCGGAATCTCGTGTATCCCCGTCTCGACGGAAATCTTCTGGTTGTATATAAGCGCGTTCTTGTTGTACCCGAACCTCGAATAACAGATTATGAGCGACATGACCGCCAAAACCGCCACCGTGAGAATGACAAGCACCGCCGGCTGGGTGACGAACTGCCCCGTGGTAGCGGAGCTCGTGAACGAGAACGTGTTGTTGTTCCCAACGATAATCTTCGCTATGCCCTCGTACACGAGGCACATGCCGAGCGATGTCACGACGGGCGGGAGCTTGAGAAGTATGAACACCGCGCCGCCCACGAGACCGAATATCGTGCCGTATATCATGCAAAGGAACATGAACGCTATTACTTCCTGCGTGGTCGTTATGGAACCGCCCATGGTGACAACCGCGCAAACCGCGGCGATTATCCCCGTTGCGCCGAGCGAGAAGTCCATCCTCCCGGAGTTTAAGTTGGTGTTGAGCGCCCACATCGCAATGAGCACCATGAGAAGGCCGCGAAAGAACGTCCTCACTGACACGCCCGTCGCGAAAAGCTGCCTTCCCGCGGCCGAGGCGAGTATCTGGGCTATGACTATGCAGACGACGGGCCATATGAGGCTCATGAGAAGGTTCTTGCCGAACTTTCTTGCCCGCCTTTGCGGGGTCTTCGTGTCCTCGGTTATCTTTTTGGGACGGTCGTAATACGTCATTTCTGTCCCCTCCTTACTGTGCGAGTCTTTTCGGCCTCGAGCCGAAGAAGTTCACGAACGCCACCGCCAGGAATATCAATCCCTTCGCGAGGTACTGGTAGATGTCGAGATGCATGGCCGCGAAGAACTCCTCGAGAAATATCAGGAAGAACGCCCCGACTATTGCAGCGCTTATGCGGCTCCTCGGCCCGCCGCTCGTCGGCATTCCGCCTATCGATATCGCGATGATGACGTTGAGCCCCACGGTGCTGAGCGACGACCCCGTCTCAATGTATCCGTTCTGCGTTATGAAAAGGAATCCGCAGAGCCCCAGTCCTATCCCCGATATCGCGAAGGATATGAGGCCGGCCTTCATGAGCGATATGCCGGTGTATTTCGCCGCCGTGGCGTTCGAGCCAATGAGCTTGTTGCGCCGTCCTATCTTCGTGTAGTTGAAAAGTACGAAGCATATCACGGTGAAAACTATCAGGATGACCCACTTTAAGGCGTAGCTGTTGAAGTCCTTTATATCCGCCCCCGCGAGCGGACTGTTGCTGACGTCGACGTATCCTCCCGCCTGATTTTCCGCTATGGTCGCGAAAAGCGAGCTTAAGATGTTCATCATCGTGAGCGTCATGACCATGACGGGGAGCCGCAGGCAGTTCGCAAGGAACGCGTTCACGAGCCCGAGTCCCACGCCCAGAAGCACTGCGCAGAAGGCGGCCATGAATATGCTCCCCGTGGATATGAAGGCGAGCCCGCCTATCGCCGCGCACATCATAGCGGCGGGTCCCAGAGACATGTCGAACGCCCCGTGCGAATAGATGAACACGCCTCCCACGGCGACGACGGCGACGTATATTCCGTAGGTAATTATCGTATCGAGGTTGAATCTGTACCCCGTTATCGCGCACGCGGCCGTGTACGCCACGATTATGACTACCAGCATGAGGAACGGAAGGAGCGTAAGCCACGTCTTTTTGTCCCTCGCCGTGCGTTTGACGTTCAACCCCGAGAGGAAGTTTGCGAGCCCCGCCGCGGCGTCTATCCCGGGCGTGCGTCTCGCCCCCGTCGCCTCGCGAAAGAGCTCCCCCTCGGCCCGAAGAAGAAGGCCGTCCTGGGATTTTATGAGGGCAGTCTCGCTCTCGTACTCTCTCGTAAGCTTTATCGCCGCGCGCTGCGTCACGATCTTTTCGCCGTTCACCCGGTCTTTGTACTCCCTTACCGCCTCGGGCGCCGTGCGCTCCTCCAGTGACATCTCAGCGAACTCGGCGTCCACTGCGCGGAGCCTTTCCGTAAGATCTTCCTCCAGCGCCCTTTTTTCGCCCTCGTAAGTCTCTTTGAGGGCGGATAATTCCCTCTTTATTTTCCCGCCGAGGGTTTTTCTCTCCGCGGCGGCGCGCCTTTTTATCTCCACGCCGAGCGCCTTTTTCCCGTCCGCGTCAAGCGACCCGGCACTTTGCACGCGCTCGAGGAGCCCGCCCGCGAAAAACGTCTCCCTTGCGTCTTCCGCGGTTTCCACGATTTCGCCTGTTTCCATGACTCTCTCCCCCCTCAAATCATGTATTTTATAATCTGTTCCTGCGTGAGACCTTCGCTCCTCGCGAACTCCTTCGTCACCTCGCCGTCCTTCATGATTATAATCCTGTCGCTCATGCCTATGAGCTCGGGAAGCTCCTCGCTTATCATGACTATGGACCTGCCTTCCTTTTTCATCCGGTACATAAGCTGGTATATGAACTGCTTCACGCCGATGTCCACGCCCCTCGTGGGACAGTCCAGGATTAGAATTTCGCTGTCATTCCCTATCCATTTGCCGAGCGACACCTTCTGCTTGTTGCCGCCGGAAAGGGAGCTTACGAGGTCCTGCGGGGTGTTGCACTTTATGGAAAGGTCCTCTATCTGCTTTTTCACCACCTTCCGCTCCGCCCCCTTGAAGACGAAGAGGTTAAGCTTCGCTATGTTGTTGAGACTCGCTATGGCTATGTTGTTGAACACGCTGTCCTTCTGCGTGAGCCCCTCCGTGTCGCGGTTCTTGGGAAGATACCCTATCCTGCAGTTCATCGCGACGACCTCGCTCGTCACGGGACGCGTAAGGCCATCCCCCGCGAAGACGAAGCCGCCCTCCATCTTCACCGCCCCGAAGAGCGCCTTGCCGAGGGTGTGCATGCCGCACTCGGAAAGCCCGCCTATCCCGAGAATCTCCCCCTTGTGAAGCTCCATGCTGACGTGTCGGAGCTGGTCGGACTCTATTCCGTCCGTCATCCTCAAGACCACCTCCTCGCCGCAGGAGCCGTCGTAGTCCGTGCGGTAATAATCTCCTTTGAGCTCCCTCCCTATCATGGCCTTCAAAATGACGTCCGGGTCGAACTCACCCTTCGCCTTGTCGAGGTTCGCGACTATGTTCCCGTCACGGAGCACAGTCAGCGTGTCGCACTTGTCCATGATTTCGTCGAGATCGTGCGAGACGAAAAGAACCGACCTTCCCTCGCTTTTGAGATCGTTCATGCACTTGTAAAGGAGAGCCCTCCCGGTTTCGGAAAGCGCGGTCGTCGTCTCGTCGACGATGAATATCTCCGGGGACTTGTTGAGGCACTTCGCTATCTCTATGAGCTTTCTGTCCTGCATGTCGTAGGCCGCGCACGGCGCGCCCGCGTAGATGTTGTTTATGCCTATCCTGCCAAGCGCGAGATTTGCGTACTTGTTGAGTTTCGCCCGGTTGACGAACGCCCCGAAGACCGCCGTGAGAAACAGCCTTCTCGCCCTGCGGCGTAGGCTCCCCTCGTTCGGCGCGCATATGTCCGCGACGGCGTTTTTGTAGTGGTTGACGAGCGAGCGGAGATTGTGCCCCTGCCACGCGAGAAACCCCTCGTGCCTTCTGTCGAGCGCGCGCACGAAGCCGTCGTACTCCTTCTTAATCTCCTTTATCTCGTCGTCGTGGCGTCTCTTCTCAAGCTCCCCGTCCGTTGCCTTCGCGTATATCTCCCCATACTTTCTCTCGGTCTCTTCGATTTTCGCGCGGAAAGACTCGAACCTTTTCTGCGACTCGGCGTTGTATTCTTCCACGAACGCGGAAAGGGCGTCGGCGTTTTTGGCCTTTTGCTCCTCCAGCATGCCGGAGAGCATCTCCTTGAGCTTCTCCCTGTAAGCTCTTCTCAGAGATCTGAGAGACGCGGCGTTTTCTTTCGCGATGGCCTTCGCCTCCGCCATCTTCTTCTTTTCTTCCGCGACGGCCGCGGCGCGCGCCCCGACGGACATGGCCCTGTCTTTTCTGAGAAGGGAGATTCTCGCTTTTGCCTCGTAGTACGCCGTCTCGCCGTCCTTTAAAAGCTCCCTGACCTTTCCGAGTGCCTCTTCCACCTTCTCGTCGAACTTTTCGCAGACCCCGGCGTCGAATGACGGGGAGAAGCTCTCCACCTTCCTTTCCTCGAAAAAGTGCACCCCGCTGAAGTTGCGAAGCTCCCCGAGGAACATGTTCTCGGCGACGCTTATCTCCGGAATCGTCCCGCTTTCCTGCACGACTATGCCTATCCCGCCTCTCAGGGCGTCCACCATGGACGCGGGGTTCCACTCTTTCTCGTGGTAGCGCATGGACCCGCCCGTCTTGTCGTAGATCCCCGTCATTATCGCCGCCATCGTGGACTTCCCGCTGCCATTCTCGCCTATGAAGCCCCTTATCTCGCCGGGATATATGGATATGTCGACGTTGTTGAGGGCTATCGTCTGCCCGAACCTCTTGGTAATGTTTGTGGAGACGAATATTGGCTCGGCGGCTTTGGCGTCAAGTTTTCTTTCGTTGATGTTTTCCATTTCCCCGTCGGCGTTTCCGCCTCTCCCCCCTTATCGTTTCCGGCACGACTTCATGCGTCCCGGTATATGTCTCAATTCTAAATTCTCCCGCAAAAAATTAACATTACACTCATATCTGTCAAGTATTGCATTTCGTCCGCGGACGCTGTCCGGCCCACGCCGTGGCATCGCTTTACATTTCCCGCGCGATCGGATATAACAATATAAAGAAAGAGGCGGCATATGGCGAAAATAAGAATCATGGTGAAAGGCGACGTGAAGAAAAAAGCTTTAGCCACGTGCGCGGAGATTGGAATTTCCCTTTCCGACGCCGTAAGCCCGTATCTTTCCAATGTCGCCGATAAAGGCTACCCATCGAACCGAACGCCGAGCCCGACCCGTTTTATCCGGAAAAAAACATGGAAAGACTCAGGCGCTCCATCACGGAGATGGAGAAAACCGGAGGACCCGCCCATGACGTCCCCGCGGACTTTTGACCAAGCGGAAATGGGCCCTTCCCCGTGATAAATCTTTTCTGCGGTTAAAAATAAAGCAACAAAAAACACCCGGACAGTTTTAGCCCGAGTGCGTCGCCGATGTGTCCCCCGCGGTTGCCGCGCGGGGTCTTTTCTCATGCGCCCCTTTCCGTCGGGGCCCTGCCCATTATCTTCTTGTACATCCGGAAAAAAGTCGAGTAGTCGTTGAATCCCAGAAAATCGGATATCTCGGTCGCCTTCATCCCGGAGCGGAGGAGCGCGTCCGCGTAGAGAATCTTCCTCGTGCGGATGTAGCCCATGATTGTCTTGCCCATTCGCTTCGAGAACTCGCTGCACATGTACGACTTGGAGTAGTGGAACTTTTCGCATATGTCGTCGAGATTGAGGGGCCTCTCTATGTTTTTGTTGATGTAGTCCATGATGAGCGCCATGTCGTTTTTGAGAACGTTGAGGGCACCGCCCGAAGCGGCGCCACACACGTTGCAAAGGTACACCATTATCTCGGTGACGACGCAGCGGAAGAGCATCTTCACCGTAACAAGGTCCCCGCCCACGTATCCCGCGTGCGCGTCGAACCGCTCAAAGAGCGACGGGATTATCGTGTCTCTGACGCTGTATCGTCCCTCCAGCGAGCCGAACACCCCCGCTATCTCGCTCGGCACGAGATACTCGGAAAGGTTGACGACGTACCTTTCGTACCTTTGGGAGGAAAGAAGGTGCACGTTGTGATGGGTTCCGGGACGAGCTATCATTATGTCCCCGGGACTTAAGTCGTACCTTTCCTCCCCTATTTTGAACTCGGCGTCGCCGTCCAGAAAGTAGAGCATCTCGTACAGCGGATGGATGTGGTCGCGCTCGAGCTCGCCCCCGAGCGGGGCGGGCTCGTCTATCTTGTGCGCGTAATACAAATCGGAAAAATCGTATCTGAATGTCATGCCCCCATTACAGCACCCGTGTGTGTAATCGCCGTGGCGGCGCCGCGAAATCTTCGTAAAAAATGCAATACGAAAAAATAGGTTCGGTAATTTCGCGTAAGGTTCAGCCGTGGTATCATTGGAAAAACCGAGGAGGGGCGAATTATGAAACTTTCGTTCAGATGGTACGGAAAGAGCGACCCCGTGCCGCTTCACTACATAAGTCAGATACCGAACATGCACGGCGTGGTCTCCTCCGTGTACGACGTCCACGCGGGAGCGGTGTGGAAGGCGACCTCCGTCCTTGAGCTCAAAAACGCGGCGAACGCCGAAGGGCTCGCGCTCGAAGTCATTGAGTCCGTCCCCGTGCACGAAGACATTAAAGCGGGCACGGGAAAAAGGGACGAATACATTGCCGCCTTCTGCGAAAACGTGAGAACCGTCGCGAAATGCGGCTTCAAATGCGTGTGCTACAACTTCATGCCGGTATTCGACTGGGTAAGAACCGAGCTCGACCGGCTCGAAAAAGACGGAAGCACGTCCCTCGCGTACTCGCGAAGCGCTCTGGAAGAACTTGACCCTAAAAACCTCCGGCTTCCCGGCTGGGACGAAAGCTACGCTCCCGACGAACTTAAAAGACTTCTCGATGTCTACCGGGGCATGCCGAGAGAAAAGCTCTTTGAGAACCTCGTGTATTTTCTTCAAAGGGTCATCCCCGTCTGCGACGAAGTGGGCGTCGCCCTCGCGATTCACCCGGACGACCCGCCGTGGGACGTTTTCGGCATACCGAGAATTGTTTCCACGGAAGAGGACCTCGACGCGATCTTCTCCGCGGTACCCTCCAAAAACAACGGGCTCACGCTCTGCACGGGGTCTCTCGGAAGCTCGGAAAAAAACGACGTCGCGCACATGGCGGAAAAATACGCCTCTCAAGGGAGGATTCCCTTCGCGCACCTAAGGAACGTTTTTCGGACGGGCGACGGCGAATTTTACGAGTCGGGACACTTTTCGGGGTGCGGAAGCCTCGACATGGCAAAAATCGTGAGAGCGCTCGTTCGCGGCGGTTTCGACGGCTACGTGCGTCCGGACCACGGCAGAAACATCTGGGACGAGAACGCGAGGCCCGGATACGGTCTGTACGACAGGGCGCTCGGTGCCGCGTACATAACTGGGCTTTTCGAGATGGCGGAAAAAGAGGAGGAAACAAAATGACGAAACTGCCTTTTGAAATCGATTTGTCGGGCGAGGTCGCGGCCGTGACGGGTGGCAGCGGCGTGCTCATGAGCGGATTCGCGGAGGCGCTCGCGGCGTGCGGAGCGAAAGTGGGGCTGATAGATCGCAACGCGGAAAAGTGCGCCGCCGAGGCGGAAAAAATCAAAGCCGCAGGCTGGAAGGCCGTCGCGGCTCCTGCGGACTGCCTCGACAAAACAGAGATAGAGTGCGCGAGGGAGACTATAGAAAAAGCCTTCGGACGCGTGACCCTGCTCGTCAACGGCGCGGGCGGAAACAGCCCGAGGGCGCAGTGCGACAACGAGACCATGACGCGCGAACCCTCGCCCGGTGCGAGAACGTTTTTCGACATCGACGAGGACGGATTCAAATACGTTTTCGACCTCAACATCCTGACGGCGGTGCTCTGCGCGCAGGTGTTCGCGAAGGGCATGGCGGAAGCGGGGAAGGGCAACATCATAAACATAAGCTCGATGAACGCCTTCCGGCCCCTCACGAAAATACCCGCGTATTCCGCGGCGAAGGCGGCCTTAAGCAATCTCACGCAGTGGCTCGCCGTGCATTTCGCCCCGTGCGGGATACGCTGCAACGCGATTGCGCCCGGCTTTTTCTCGACGAAGCAGAACTCGGAGCTTCTTTTTGGAGACGACGGAACGCCTACGGCGAGGACCGGGAAGATCTTACGCGGCACTCCCCTGGGAAGGCTCGGAGACCCGGAAGATCTTATCGGCACCTTTCTTTGGCTCGCGAGCAACGCGGCGAGCGGGTTCGTCACCGGAACGGTCATACCTGTGGACGGCGGATTTTCCGCCTACAGCGGCGTATAAATTTTCCCTTCATATTTCGGAAGGCCTCCCGCGGCTCGCGCCGTGGCGGGCTTTCCTTTTTCCCGGATTAAATGCACCGCAACCACCTCACCCGCCGGAGGCGAAAGACTTTCCCGCCGCAAAAAAGCTTGACACGCCTTTCTTATTTATAATAGAATGGCAATCGAGCCGTTCGGGACGGGCACCTCAAGAGCAAATTTTTGCCGCCCAGGCCATTGGCAACTGAACCCGACGAGACTGGTGGATTTACGGAGGAACAATTAAATCATGTATGCTATTTTCGAGAATGGCAGCAAGCAGTACAAAGCCGAAGTCGGCGATGTGGTTAAGCTGGAGAAGCTTAACGCGCTTGTGGGCGACACCGTGACGTTCCCCGTCGTGATGACGGCGGACGAAGGCGGAATCGCGGCCGGCAAAGAAGTGGAAGACGTCAAAGTGACCGGCGTCGTGACACAACAGGGGAAGGACAAGAAGATAATTGTCTTCAAGTACAAGGCAAAGAAGAACGAGCGTAAGAAGCAGGGTCACAGACAGCCCTACACGCTCGTGAAGATCACGGCAATCGGTGCTCCCGCGAAAAAGGAGGCCACACCCGCCAAGACCAAGAAGACCGCGGCGCCCGCTGAAGGCAGCGAAGAGTAAGGAGGATAAAATATGCTGTACATTACTTTATTCTCTCATAAGAAAGGCGGCGGCTCGTCCTCAAACGGCAGGGATTCCAATCCCAAGATGCTCGGAGCAAAACGCGCGGACGGTCAGTTCGTGCTCGCGGGCAACATCCTTTACCGCCAGCGCGGAAGCCACATCAAACCCGGAAAGAACGTCGGGAAGGGCAGAGACGACACGCTTTTCGCCCTCATAGACGGAATCGTGAGATTCGAGCGGCTCGGAAAATACGACAAACAAGTCAGCGTGTATCCCAGGGAATCCGATCCCAAGGCACCCGAATCCGTGAAGAAAGCCGCAGAGGCCAAGGCTTCCGAAAAGAAGGAAACCAAGCCCGTGACGAAAGAGGCCCCCAAGGCGACAAAGGCACCCGAGCCCGAGGCTGTTCCCGTAGCCGAAGAAGCTCCCGTACCCAAGGGCAAGGCCGCACCCAAGACCACGGCGAAGAAAACCGCGGCTCCCAAGGCAGACGAGACTCCCGTGACCGAGGAAAAGCCCAAGGCGACGGCCAAGAAGACGGCCGCGACCAAGGCCGAAAAAGCCCCCGAAACGGACGAGGCCCCCAAGGCGGAGAAGAAGCCCAGAACGACGAAGGCGAAAAAGGAAGAAGAATAAGATTTCAAGCGGCGCAAGCGCCGCTTTTTTTCAAGTATCCTGTTGTATGCGATTGGCCCACGGAAATTGTCTGTCCTTCCGAAGATATTATTTGCGATATGGTTCTCACCGCCCAGCATGACCCGTACTTTTGATTTTGTATTGATATTGTACTACTGTGGTGGGATAAAATCTCCACAAAATGAAGATTTCATTGGGTTACAGGGTTTCCGTTTCCTTGGCCTATTTTCACTCCACTAAAAAATAGAGCCTCAACAAAAAAGAAGACTCCCTATTTTTACGGTTTGTCTATCTCTCAATAAGATTCGTACTTGTCCTTATTCAGCTCGAAGTAATCTCGCGTGATACTTTTGAAGTTTTCCTCATTCCACGAGTCCAGCACTGATATATCGTCAATAAATCCTGACATATCGTTTTTGGCAATTTCAAATTTGATTTCGGAAAATCTTTCTTCGAGCAACTTCAAGAGGAACCCCCATGTGAAATCGGGACTATTTCTAACAGCCTCGTTGTATTTCGTTTTTTCGGGAGCTGAAACCGAATTTTTCAAAAAGTCCATGTTAATATCTGTGTTACGTCCTATATAAAACAGATAATCATAGAAGTCTCTTCCTTTTTCGTTGTTCTTAAAATTCCTGGTCAGTATGGCACTGATCTTACTGGCAAACAACGACGGCATATCAAACAATCTCACAGAGTACATGGCTGGCCGTACTCTGGTTTTATATTCATACATACCCCCATGTGGCGGGTTGACATTTACATTTATTTTTATTGTAAGTTTCTCGTTTGCTGCGGTTCCTTCTTTAAGGTTATCTGGAAAAAATGTATGTAGAAGCTCTCTCAAATTGGCTTTGGCATATACCGTATAAGTATTGTCTTTGACTCCCTCATCTTTTTCCTCCGAAAAATTAATCCCGTACGCCTTTAAAACAGCATGTATTGCCTCCCAGTAAGAATTAAAGGAGAACGACATATCCTTATTCAGCAACGAAAAATCCAAATCTTCGGAAAATCTGTCAAGACCGTGAAATATGCGAAGAGCTGTTCCTCCGTAGAACGCCGCTATATCGAAGAAATCAGCCTTAGAGAGCCCGTATAATATGATTTCCTGTATTACCTGGCGTAAGGAATTGATTCTGTCCTTTTTTGTTTTCGCCGGAAAATTACTCAGCATCGACGAAACAACATCATATCTTAATTCATCCATATTCCGCTCTTTTTCTCCACAAATTTAGCAAGACAATACAAATTATTGCTGTGGAAGAGTGATGCCAGTCTGGAAATATCTTTCATGGACATCGCCCAAAAATCACCCTCATCAATTCTTAGATTTTCAAAAAGAATAGCCTCTATTTCCTTTACGCTCCTGACCGGAGACATAGTATACAGCTTGTCACACAAGGCCTTTTCTGGAGTGGCAATTTGATAGGAATACTCGCCAACCTCCTTGAGAAAGTGCCCCCAAGGATATGCGGAATCCGGAACGTCCCTATAGCTGAAGTTTCCAAACTCATTTCTGTAGTGCTTTTTCTTTTTTTTGTGAAATGTGGCGGAAGTAAACCAACGGACACCCTCTGGAATAAGATTATATTCCGAAAGAGCATACTCAAAAGATAAATATGACGGGCCATAAATACATCCGGCCAGATATTTTCCGTCAAGATTCCTGTCAGTTTCGTACATTCCGTGTGCGACCTTGACAAGATTCCCGTTTTTTACTTCCGTTGCTATCTTCTCGTTAATGTTGGAATATTCCTTATACTTCTCCGACAGTAAATCCATAGTCATGAACATTTTGCTTATTTCCTCCACATACAACTATAATACAGCGTTTTAAGGCAAAAATCAACAAAAAAATAGCCTGCAAAAAATGAAAACATATACTTTTACTGCCCGTCTATCA
>JAJQAK010000057.1:0-2650 GCA_021203845.1 Clostridia bacterium
TGTTTTTAATTCACTTCGTAACGGATTGCTATATATTGTACCCTATAACTGGATTTGGCGGTTGAACATAGTTACATTTTACAGCAAAGGTGGGGCGTTTGCATGAAATTACGGCCCGCGGGGACATCCGTGTGACGGCGAGAAACTATTGACAAGAATCGGCTTCCGTAACTATAATGTTTACGTTGAAGGCGTGGAAGCCGGGGAGATTTTCGATGACCACAAGCGATATCCTAACCATAATAAATGCCTTGTTCTTCATTCTGGGTGGCGTCGTCGTGTTCATGGTCGGCATGAACATGATGGGCAGCAACCTTGAGAAAGCGGCGGGCAAGGGCATGAGAAGACTCATGACCAGCGCCACCAAGAACAAGGCCCTCGGGATTACCACGGGTGCCGCGGTCACCGCCATAGTCAACAGTTCTTCCGCCACCACCGTCATGATCGTGGGTTTCGTGAACGTCGGGATAATGACGCTCACACAGGCCGCGTCCATCATAATGGGCGCGAACATAGGGACGACCATCTCCGCATTCATCATGGCGCTTTCGTCGACGGGGTCGGCTCTCGAGATTTCCGCGATATTCGCCCTTCTCGCTTTTTGCGGGATGCTGGTGAACATGCTTGCCAAGACCGACAGAACGAAGAGGATTGGAAACATCTTCGTAGGCGTCGGCCTTATTTTTATAGGTCTCAACGTAATGTCCACGGCGGTCAATTCGCTTCTGGATGGGGACACAGCCGTTTCACAGGCGATACAGAATCTGTTTATAAGTCTCGGCAACGGTAAGGACGTTTTGACATGGGAGGTCATAGTTCTCTTCCTTCTTGGTGCGGCGCTCACTGCCCTTCTGCAATCGTCCGCCGCCATAACCGCGATATGTATAACGCTCGCGGTGTCGGGACAGGTGTCCACGCAGATGGTGATGTGCATAATCCTCGGGACGAACGTCGGGACGTGCGCCACGTCGATGCTCTCCTCCATAGGGGCGTCAACACCCGCGAAGCGGGCGGCGATGATACATCTGTTATTTAATATAATAGGGAGCCTCATCTTCATCTGGCCCGTGGCGTTCGCCGGAAACTACATAGCCCAGGCGCTCGCATGGATAACGCCAAAGGTGCAGTGGCAGATTCCCATATTCCACATGTTTTTCAACGTGGTAGTCACGCTCATTCTCGTGGGGTTCACGAAATATCTCGTAAAGCTGGCGTGTCTGATGATTCCCGAGAAGAAAGGGAAGAAGCCGGAGACTGCGGAAGAAGGCGAGATGGTGCTCGACTCCCGTCTTCTCAAGACGCCCGCCATAGCCGTGGGACAGGCGAGAAGGGAACTTGTCAAAATGGGCGACCTCGCGTTTTCCAACTATAAAAGAGCCATCGACATGCTCTTGGAGGGAGACCTTTCCAAGGAAGACGACTTCAGGGAGACGGAGGAGAAGGTCACGGAACTCAAGGACTACATTTCCACGTTCCTCGTTAAATTGTCCGGGCAGGAGATATCCGACACGGACGAAAAGAAGGTGGGGACGTTCTACAACGTCGCCACGGACATGGAGCGAATAGGGGCCTACGCGGAAAACATCACCGAGTTCGCACAACAGATGCAGTCGGTCGAAGGTGAGTTCTCCGAACACGCGCTCGATGAGATAAAGGAGACGCACTCGTACATCTGCGAGCTCTACGAAGTCGCCGAAAAGGCGTTCATGGACAGGGACACGTCCCTGTACGACAAGGTGGATGCCGCGGAGAGCGAGGTGAACCGCATGAACAAGGTCATGCACACAGCTCACTTAAGGCGTGTCAGCGAGGGAAGATGCACGGCGGACGTCGGCGCGATATATCTCCAGCTCGCGACCACTCTGGAAAGAATCGGCGACCATATGGTGAACATCGCATACTCCCTAAAGTCGTACACCTGATTTTGATGAAAAAAACCGGCCCGCGAGGGCCTTTTTTTTGGTGCGGAATTATCTGTCGCAGTGCATTTCCTCCCACGGAATACCGCCCCAGAGCGACGAGGAGGGACCGCTTTTTACGAATCCCATTTTCTCGTACATGGGTGCCTTTTCCGTCTTACAGGTTAAAATTAACCTCTTTTTCCCTTCCGCGAAACGGTCACGTTTATATAGATCCATGAGGGTCTTCGCGATTCCGCGCATTCTGTATTCCGGGAGGACGTCGAGCCCCAGCAAAACGACGTTGTCGCCCGCAGGGTCGTGGAGAGACGTGTCCGAGAAGAACTCGTCCCTGAACGATGTCTCGTTTGTGGCGAGTCCGCAGAGAAATCCCGCGAGTTTCCCCGTCTCCGAGTCCACGGCGACCATGAAAAGCTCCGGCACGGCGTTTACGCGCTCCGTCATCATTTTCTCCGTGCACGCCTCGCTAGGAGGAAAGCATGCGGCTTCGATGTGCGCGGCCTGCCCGGCCTCGTTTTTTTGTATGTAACGATAGAGTATCATGTCGTCCGCTCCTTACGGGGAGATTGTATCAGATTTTTTGCAGTCGTTACAAGTTCAAAGTACCGAATCAGGCTTGAAAAGCCGTAAAAATCTTGTGGTGATGTTTGTGACGGAAATATGGCATTGTGAATTGCGGAAATATGGCATTGTGAATTGCGGAAATATGGCATTGTGAATTGCGGAAATAT
>JAJQAK010000057.1:2750-3999 GCA_021203845.1 Clostridia bacterium
GGCATTATTTTGTTGCGGCGGGGTCTTAATCGATAATAATATTGTTATGTCAGGACATTTATTAAGGAGTTTCTATGGCTAAAGTAGTGGACGTGACTAGGTATAGACCGCGTATCATTGACGATACGGTCGATAAATACCTTAAGACTTTTGGCGCGGTGTGCATTACCGGCCCTAAATGGTGCGAGAAGTCATGGACCGCATCTTACCACTGCAACAGCGAGTTTATGGTTCACAGCCCTGCCGCCAATTTCCGGAATCGTACTCATGCCCTTGTTTCGCCGGAGATGGCTCTTGAGGGAGACACCCCGAGACTTATTGACGAATGGCAGGATGTTCCCGCTTTGTGGGACGCCGTAAGATATGAGGTGGACAGCCGCGGAAAAAAAGGTCAGTTCATTTTGACGGGTTCCTCATCGCCCAAGAATCTCAGAGTGATGCATTACGGCACGGGAAGAATTGCAAGACTTCAAATGCGCACGATGTCGCTGTTTGAGACGGGTGATTCGGATGGGTCTGTTTCGTTGCAAGAGCTTTGCAACGGACAGATTAACCAGCATATGACGGAAAGTATTCGTTTGGACAAACTCGCGCGTCTCATCGTGCGCGGAGGCTGGCCGGAGAATTTAGAAGGCGTTCCGGACGTCACGACAATACCTTCCACGTACGCCGATGATATCGTGAAATGGGACACGAGAGACACGGACGGCGTCAGATACAATGCCGCGAAACTTCGACTGCTTTTGAAGTCACTTGCGAGAAACGTCAGCACCACGGTGTCCATGAGTACGCTCCAGCACGATGTCGTGAACGACGCGGATTACGACGGCGGACAGACTTCTGGGAACGGATTTACGGACAATACCGTATCACGGTACCTCGATTATTTGAACCGCATGTATGTGGTTGAGAACATACCGCCGTTTTCTTTGAACATGCGCTCCGCAAAACGCATAAAGAGAGCCGAAAAGAGGCATTTTTGCGATGTGTCCCTAACTTGCGCGTTGCTGAACGCGACTCCCCAGATGCTGTTGGAAGACTTCAACACGTTCGGATTTTTGTTCGAGGAGCTTTGTGCGCACGATCTCAGGATATATGCCGAATCGTTCGGGGCACAGATTTATCACTATCAGGATTACGGGGACCGTGAAATCGACGCGGTAATCGAACTGCGTGACGGCAGATGGTGCGGCTTTGAAATAAAACTCGGTGCGAACCAGATTGCTTCCGCGGCGGAGAATCTCTTAAG
>JAJQAK010000078.1 GCA_021203845.1 Clostridia bacterium
CGGCGTCATATCGTTAAACATGTTTAAGCCTCCGTTTGTTTTCGTATTTGTGTTTTCGTATTTGTGTTTTTGTCTCAAAAGCCGTCACCTTTTCGCGGCGGCGTTCATAAGCGATGTCAGGGAAGAATATTCAGGTCTGTCGTAGCAGGGAAGCTGCGGGACGACCTCTATGACGTTCTTCTCGAGACGCGACGCGAGGTGTTCGCAAAATCCGCGGACGGTGTTCACGCACTCGCCGGTAATGTAAAGGTTCCTTCCGCACGCGGCGACAAGCCCGCTGTTTTTCGCGCATTCGTCCACGGTCTCGCAGACGATGTCAATCGCTTCCCTTATTTTGGATCTCAAAAGGTCAGCGGGCACCCTGTAGAACATGTCGTCACGGAAGACCTCGACGTTGTCCGATGACGACTCGAACACGTTGAGATTCACCTTTCCCATGAATTCCTCGGCGACCGCGTACGGCACGCCCAGCTCCTCCGTGAGATAGAACGCTATGTGCCCCGCGCCTATCGAAAATGACTCGCTGTACACGATGCCGTTCCCGTAAACCACGCTGTACGTCGACGATATGTACCCGAAGTCGAAAAGCACGCTGTACGCCTCCCGCGTCTCAGGGGACATTATGTACTTCGCCTCCGCGCGGACGGTGGGAACGAGCTCCAAAACGAATCTGAACTCCTTAAGCTCGGAATCCGCGAAAATGTTCTCTACAGTCTCCGCAAACGCCCTTTTCACCTTGTAAAAACAGAGCTCCGCCTTTATCACGTCGCTTATCTCGCCCACGGGGTCCGTCATCTTTCTTTCGTCCGAAAGCGTGTACGACACGGCGTCGCCGCATATGGTGGCATACCTGTCCGTATCCCTGGGTCTCGCCCTTCTCGTTATCTCGTCGAGATCTCTCTGCGTTACGCGTCTCGCGGAACCGAGGCTCATGACGTTCACGTTCTCAACCACCTTGAGAAACTCGCCCGGAACGCCTATGCAGAATTTCTTTATCGGTCTCGGCATCGTGCGCACGGTCTCAAGAACGGCCTCTTTGACCGCCTTTTTGAACTCCGGAACGTCCAAAAGTTCCCCCTCCGCGTATCCCGCGTAAGGTTTCGTCACCCTGCTCTTGACTATGAACGTGCCGTTCACGCCCGGTTCGAACACGGCGACGGTGAGACTGTACGACCTGATGTCCATGACGGCCACGCCGTGATTTTTGTTGGTAAGATGTCCGAATAAACTGGCCATATACGCTCCGATGCTGTCTTTCGCGGCATGTGACGCCGCTTATGCATTCTTTTTAACCGCCAATCAAATTTCCGCATATTCCGACCTGCAGTACCCGTCGGTGACTATACGCCCCGATGTTTTCTGCCAGTCGTCGAGTCCGGCGTAAACGGCGTACGCGGATTCCATTTTTTTCGTGAGAAGTTCGCCACAGTCGGAAATGACGAGTTCGAGCCCGGACCTCAGTTCAACGCAAAGATCGCCGTCCGAAACGTCCATGTAGGATATGAGACGGCGTGCGGAGCTGAAATACTCCTCGAATGCGTCCAGCGCCTCCACGAGACACGCCATGTCGCTTTCCGAAAGGCCCGAGGTTATCTCTATGTCGGGCGAGCCGTCAATGCCGAGAAAAGGTTCATTCGGCGTCGTGTTTGGGGTCGACTCCATGACGTCGCCGTACGAATCGTATATCGTGAATAGATTCTTCTCCCTGTCGAACGAGACAAACGTCTCCACTCTTTCTTCGAGCACGACGTCGAGGCTGCAGGGGTATTTCTTCGTGTACGAAGCGACCTTTATCCTCGCGGGAGCGGAAACACAATCCTCTATCTTCTTTTCCCTTAAGAAAATGAGGTTGGACTTTTTGAGACTCTCGAGATTTTCCGCGGTTTTCTCGAACTCAACTGTGAACAAGGACGAAACAGACGTGGAATCTTCATCCGCATCCGCGTCGGACTCGTCGTACTCCGCAGACTCCTCGCCGTAGGATTCGCTCACGGCGTCAGCTATGGGTACGTACAGATAGGAAACGTTTACGTTCTTCACGACGGTCATGAAGCCGGTGACTATGACGCAGACCACGAGAAACACGAGAACGCAGATGACCATGACGCTTCTGCGTAAGAATTTTGTGTTTGTGATTTTGTATCCTTTCCTTGCCATGTGCGCCTCACCGTCCGACCGGAAAAACAACTGAAATCCCAAAAAAGACTCGTCCGCCAATTTGTGCCCGTTTGACTCCACGTCCACACTATATGGATATTTTAACATTTTGAAAACATGTTTTGCAACATATTTCAGAGCGTTTGCGAAAAAGAGAGCCGCGATTTGAAACAAATCGCCTTCCGGAGCCTTTTCACCGGGTAAAAGAAAGGCTATCGCCGAAAAGTGATAACCTTCTTTTATGTTATTTCCGGAGTACTAACGGGAAATGTCTGAAATCATTCGTATACTTCGTATACGACATCCTCGGCCACGTACGCCTGTCCTACGGCTTCGATCGTCTGGTCTTCCGCCTGGGCGGCTTCAAGGCTCTTGGAGAGATGGGAGATGACCGCGCAGTTCACGATGACCACGACGACCAGCGCAAAAAGAACCGCGCACAGCCCCCCAAGCATCAGGCGGCGTTTTTTGCTCTCCGTAAGGGAGGCAAAAAATCCCGTCCTGGCTTTTTCCTGAACGGCGTCTTCCGAATGGACGCCGTCGATGTATTGTATCGTCGTGGCGGAGGGGCGGAGATCCTCGCTCTCCTCCTCCATTCCGACAGATCTCTCCTCCCGGATATCCCCGGAAAGATCGGACCCCAAAGGCGTTTTGATGATTGAATCGTTCATGAACTGTTCGTTCACGGGTGAATCGGCATGGAAAAGGTACGAGCTGGCCCTCGCTTCATTGACAAGCGGAAACTTCTCGAACACGGGGTTTTTCTTATCTTCCGGAGCGTAGTAAAACTCTTCCGTCTCTCTGGCACAGGAGCCTTCCTCCGCGTGGGATGTCTCCTCCGTGTATTCTGCCGGACGCTCCGCGACATTCCTGCCGTAGTCGGGATTGATGAGTTTCTCGTAATTTTCGCCGATGTGTGCGTTGTGCTCCGCGTCCTCGCTCATATGCGTGTTCTCACGGACGTCCTCATAGGACACCTCGTCGTAGGGCATCTCGTCGTAGCTCGTGTAATAGAGCTCGTGCAGACGCTCGGTGGGCTCTCTTTCAAGTAATCCTTCTGCCATGTCATACTCCTTATGTCTGAAACATTTTTTATATTTTTTGCGCGATACGGAGTTTCGCGCTTTTCGAGCGGGAGTTCGCTTTTATTTCCTCCGCACCCGCGGTTATCGGCTTTTTCGTTATTATCTCTATTTCCTTAATCTTTCCGCACACACAAACCGGGAGGGATTTGTCGCACACACAGTCTGTCTCGAGCATCCTGAACGCGTCCTTGACGATCCTGTCCTCCAGCGACTGAAAGGTGATTATCGCTATCCTTCCGCCGCTTTTGAGCTTTCTCGTCAGCCCCACGATGCAGTCGTAAAGTCCGTCGAGCTCCCCGTTCACCGCTATTCTCACGGCCTGGAAACTCTTTCTCTGGCATGGTCCGTTCTGTCTGAATTTGTACGGAATGGAGCTTTCTATGATGTCGGAAAACTCCCCGCATGTCTCAAGCGGTTTCTTCTCTCTGAACCTGACCACTCTCGCCGCTATCTGTTTCGCGAAGGTTTCCTCACCGTACTCTCTCAAAATCTTCTCTATGTCCCTTTCCGGGAACTCGTTAAGAACTTTCGCTGCAGTGAGGTCCTGGCGCGTGTCCATCCTCATATCGAGCGGTGCGTCTTCGGAAAGATACGAAAAACCTCTTTCTTCTTTGTCTATCTGCAGGCTCGAGAGCCCGAAATCCAGTATCGCACCGTCCAGCGCCTCCACGCCCTCGCTTTCCAGAACCTTTGCATAGTCCTTGAAGTTCGACCTGTATATCGAAAAGCTCCCTTCATATTTTTTCAGCCTATTCCTGGAAAACTCAACGGCCTCGTCGTCAAGGTCGGTCGCGATGAGCCTTCCGCCCGGCGTGCAGCGATTCAGAATCTCCTCGCTGTGTCCGCCGTACCCGACCGTTCCGTCAAAATACACGCCCCCCGGTCTGACGTTCAGGCCCTCGACGCATTCATTCAGCATCACGGGCACGTGCGGTGCCGCGGGCATGTCAGAGCCCCACGGATTTGAAGACTTCGGAGTAGTCGGCGTTCGCGCTGCCTCCCATGTAGGCCTCGTAGCTCTCCTTGTCCCATATCTCAATGCGGCTGAAGGCTCCGACAAAAACGATGTCTTCCTTTATCCCGGCGTACTTTCTGTACTCGGGGGAGAGAACTATCCTTCCTTGGGAGTCCTCCTCCGGATAGGTCATGGCGCTGCTTATGGCCCTTACAGCCCTCGTCCCCTCCTTGTCGGACATGGGGACAGAGGCAAGCTGTTCGTTTATTTTCTTAAGTTCATCCCCGCACACGATGCATATACATCCGTCCGTACCACGCATGAAGCAGAACTCCTCGTCGCCGATGGCCTTCCTGAACTTCGCGGGAATCCTTATTCTGTTTTTACCGTCCAGTCTGTGGAAGTACTCACCAGCAAACGCCATAATCGCTCCTCGGATTTTTCCGCCCGGACCGTCGTTGAGCGCGTAAAACGGTCCCGGGAACCGATGTATAACAAGAATATATCACCATTTTTGACCACTGTCAACCACCTTTTTAAAAAATTTTTCGAAAAACGGAAATTTTCTCACCAACGTACGAAAGAACAAATCTGAAAATAGCCCATATCGCGGCAGTAAACGTCATTTTAATGCAAATTCAGTGAGAAAAAGTACTATTACGGCTTAAAACCGGCACGTTCGGACACACGGGTGCAGGTGGTCAGCCGTCCCTATATAAATCGCCGAGGTGGTCAGAAATCCCTCAAACAAGACGTCTTTCGGGTCCGAAACGGCGTTATGAAGCCGGCGAGGCCTTCTCCGGACGTGAATTTCGCCGGTCCGCGGCCGCTCCGTGTCGTGCATTTCGAATTTCAAAAAATTTGTTTACCCCATAAAAAAAATTTTACAAAGCGGGATCTTATGTGTTAAAATCTCAAAGTGTTTTGAAAAACGTAGATTTAAGGAGATACAAAAGTGCCCAACATCAAATCCGCAAAGAAACGTGTAAAGACCACCGCGAAGAGAACCGCCCGCAACAGATTTTACAAGACCCGTGTCAAGACCGAGATAAAGAAGTTCATGGCACTCGTCGACTCAGGCGACAAAGAAGGCGCAGCGGCGCTCCTTCCCACCACGGTGTCCACGATAGACCACGCCGTGTCGAAGGGCGTTCTCAAAAAGAACAATGCGGCGAACAAAAAGTCCAATCTTTACGCAAAACTGAACTCAATGGAATAATCTTCGGCCAGACGGCGATGTATTACGTCGTTGCCGATTTTGTTTGCGCATAAAAAAATTGACGCCGACGGCGTCTTTTCTTTTTGCTTTTTTTTTCAGAGACTCGCTATGACGTGCTCCGCAAAGGCCCTCGCGACGTTCACACCGGTAACTTTTTCCGCCACCCGGAAAAACGCGTTTGAGTTCACCTCGCATAGGTACTTTTCCCCGCTTTCCGATATGAGAATGTCCGTCCCACAATAGTCGAGACCGAGCGTTATCGCGGCTTTTTCGGAAAATTCGACTATGTCGGAAGACGCGTCGAATCTTTCGCCCCTGCCGCCCTGCTCTATGTTCGAGCGGAAGTCCGTGTCGTTCACGCGTGCGTACGAGCAGAGGAATTTCCCGCCCACGACAAGGCAGCGAACGTCCCGTCCTTTCCCGCAGAAAATGTACTTTTGATAGAAATGCTCGAAGAGCTTGTTCTTCTCCTCGAAGGACTTAAGCTCCTCCGGGCTGTTTATCATCCAGACCTCGTTCCCGAGCGAGCCGTACGACATCTTCGCGACGAGGGGAAGGCCTAGTCTTTCCAGAACGTACGAGACGAACGTATCGTCGGCTTTGACATCTTCGTAGTAACATAAGGGTGCGTACACGCAGTCAGGCATGGGTATTCCGCTGCCGGCGAGGGCCGTGTGGGTCAGCATCTTGTTGTCGCAGACCTCTATCGCCTTCGCCGAGTTGAAGACCCTGACGCCGGACTTTTCCAAAAGTTCGCACGCGACCTTGTCCTTGTCCGAAAACACGCAAAACTCCGCATCCACGGGGGTGACGGCGCCGTTTGAAACCGAGACAAGGCCGATGTTCTTCACTATGTCGGCTTCATGTCCGAGCTTAAAAAATTCCTCCCGAAGTCTCTTCGCCTGAGATATCTGGGAGGGATTGCGCACGTATGCGTTTACGACTATAATGCCGTGCATCAGCCGGCCACCCTGATGATGGAGACGACCCTTGAACCCAGTGAGCTTTCGTTTATCTCCTCCACGGCCTTCCTGACGCTGTTCTCGTTCGTGGGATGTGTGACGAGTATCATGGGCACGGAGCCTTTTGAGACGTCGTCCTGAACCACCCTCGCGACGCTTATGCTCTGGCGCGAGAACGCCGACGCTATCTTGGAAAGGACGCCCGACCTGTCCTCCGCCTCGACCCTTATATAGTACGAGGACCTGAAGTTGTCCGAAATCCTGACTGCCCCCGCCACCTGGGTGTTGCTGAACGGCGAATAATTGTAGTTGTCGTGGGTCGCGCAGTAAATAATATCGCCAACGACCGCGCTCGCCGTTGGAAACTCCCCCGCACCGAGGCCGTACAGCATGGTGTCGCCTATGCTGTCGCCCGTGATGTAGACCGCGTTGAAGTTGTCGCCGACGGCAGCGAGAGGATGGGAGCCGCTTATGAACGTGGGATGCACCCTCACCTCGACGCCCGAGGATGTGTTCTTGGCTATAGCGAGAAGCTTCATGACGTACCCGAGCTGTCTGCCGTACTGTATGTCTATGGGACACACGTCCTTTATGCCCTCGCGGTATATCTTTTCGTAAGGTATCTTCGTATGGAAGGCGAGAGAGGAAAGAATCGAGAGCTTGTACACGGCGTCGAAGCCTTCCACGTCCGCCTCGGGATTCTTTTCCGCGTAACCGAGAGCCTGCGCCTCGGCCAGGGCGTCGTCGTACGACATGCCGTCCGAGGTCATTTTGGTAAGAATATAGTTCGTCGTGCCGTTTATTATGCCCATGAGAGATGATATCTCGTTCCCCTGAAGGTTGTCTAGGAGGGTTCTTATGACGGGTACCCCGCCCACACAGGTCGCCTCGTAGAAGATTCCGCAGTTGTGCTTTTTTGCGGTCTCCTCTAGCTCGTAACCGTACTTGCAGTACAGCTCTTTGTTCGACGTCACGACCGACTTCCCGTTCCTGAGTGCCGCCAGGACGTACTCTTTGGCGGGTTCCACGCCGCCCATAACCTCCACGACTATTTCAACGTCCGGGTTGGAACACACCTCGGCGATGCTGGAACAGATTATGTTCTCATCTATGCCGAGTTCAAGCAGCCGCTCTTTGCGAGGCTCCAGAACGCACTCGACGGATATGTCCACTTTCTGTGTGCTTTTGTAAAATTCTCTGTGTTCCGTAAGAACCTTGTACGTACCTCCGCCGACCACACCGAGTCCTAGGATGGCTACCCCGACCTTCCTCATTTTTTACCCTCGTCAGAACAATTGTAGTAATAAAGATATTTCAGACCTTCCAGCGTTAAAAGCTTGTCCACGTAGTCTATGCCCGCAATCTCGTTTGCGATGAGCTCCGCGAAGCCCCCCGTCGCGACGACCTTGACGTTTTCTTCCTTCATCTCCTTCTTGATGCGCGAGATGAGGTATCCGGTGAGCCCGGCGAAACCGTAAAATATCCCGGACTGCATGTTGTTCACGGTGTTGGTGCCTATGACCTTGGGCGGGCGCTCTATCTCGACTCTCGGAAGCTTGGCAGTGCCGTTCACGAGACTATCCAAAGATCCCTTCATGCCGGGTGCGATTATCCCGCCTATGAACCGTTCTTTGGCGTCTATGACGTTGAACGTCGTGGCGGTACCGAAATCGACGATTATTAAAGGCGCACCGTACTTTTTTATGCCCGACACGTTGTTTACGACCCTGTCCGCGCCGACCTCACGCGCGTCCTCAACTTTTATGTTGAGCCCGGTCTTGAGACCCGGTGCGAGAACAAGAGGCTTTATTCCGAGATAAACCCTGCACATCTTCTCCACTGTATAGTCAAGCTGCGGCACGACGGACGAAATTATACCGCCCGTTATGCCGGAAATCTCCAGTTTGTTGTTCTGGAGTATGCTTATGACCTGTTCGCCGTACTCGTCCGAAGTCTTTTTGAGGTCCGTTGCCACGCGGAAACTCAGTAAGAGATTGTCTTTGTCATAAACGGCGTATTTTATGTTCGTGTTCCCGATGTCAAGGCAGATTATCATAGACTAACTGTATCGTCCGGAACGGCAGGCTGTACTTCCGAGGCCACACCGGGGGACGATTTCGCTCTCTTTTTGCGTTTTTTGCTCTTTCCGACGAGTTGCTTCTCCACCACCCTGTCCACGGTGTAAAGCGCCGGTGCACAGACGAGGTTGAGTGCGAGCTCGATGAAGAAGTTCACGGTCACGAGACCTACGATGATGATATACATTATATTGTCCGAATTGACGGACAGGTTCTCGACCGCAAAATTCCTTATGGTGCCGCTTATGCAAAGGCACCCGAGAATGAAAAGGCCCGTGTTCACAATGGGCACAAGCGCCGCGGATGTGAAAATGGCGACGTATTTGTTCTTTTTGGCGATTGCCTTATAAACAAGTCCGCCCGCATAACCGCAGCCTATCCCTTTTACGAAGCAGATGACCGCCGTCATGAGCGGGGCATCGTTGAAAAGATACAGAGTGAAAAAATTCATGCCGGCCGCGCCGGTAACGTAAACTATGAGCCCGAAGACGAAACCGAGAAATGCGCCGGCCCAGGGGCCGAGAAGAATCGCGCCGAGCGTTATGGGCACGAGCACGAAACTTAAATTGAGACCAGCGGCGCCTATGGGGATGACACTCCCCCAGAGCTGCAGGACGACGACGAGGGCCGTGAGTACGCCGATGTACGCGACGTTCCTGGCGGAAAAGACAGATGTCCTCCTCTTTCCCATAAAAACCTCCATCGAATTTCCGAAGAATATCCGTAGATAATAAATTGAAAAGTCCGCACCGGATCTGACTCCAAAGGGATATCAGTCATGGACCATAACATACGCGAAAACGCATTACCAATGGCAATTATAATATAAAGGCAGCGAAAAAATCAAGCAAAAGACAAAATAATCGATGAAAGCGAAGACAAACCGCCATAATTTAAAGTGATAAGAACGGATAGAAACGGTGACGCAAAAGTTTAGATCACATGAACGAAGTCAAAACACATTCGTAAATGTGATTATATCACGCATAGTACAATAAAACCTTATAAATAAAGCAATTTTGGGACATATAGCATCAACAGGCATATGTTGAGGGAGACCTTGACGCTAGTGTAAGAAACCGTGAATAAACACCTAAACTTTCCCGGAAAATCGCGACACATCCTCCGAACGTCCTATTGACGCATGAAAAAAACCGACGCATAAAAAAACACCCCGCGGCAACTTAAGCCTGGAAGATGACGTGAAATGATCTAAAAACTCCGAAAGTACCGGTGGCAGACATCTGACGAAACTCCCAAGGCGTGTCACGTCATAGGCGAAGATTGTGTTCGTTTGCATACTTATAGAGAGCGCAAATCGACTTGGAATCGCATATTTCTCCCGATTCTATCATGCGAAGTACATCTGTAATCTTCATAAATTTAATGTTCAGGTATTCGCCACTGTCCAGTTTCTGGGATTTAAACTTCGCGTTCTCGACAAGATACACATATATTATCTCGTCCGTGTAACCGGGAGTCGGATAAATCGTGAGATATAGTTTCGCATCGTCCGCGACGTATCCGGTTTCCTCCTCCAACTCTCTTATCGCACAGGCTTTGGGCTCCTCGCCTTTTTCTATTTTGCCGGCGGGAATTTCGATAAGAACCTTTTTATAGGCATAGCGGTACTGCTCTGCCAAAGCCACCTCTCCCTCGCGTATGAATAAAATCGCGGCCCCGCCGTTATGATGAACTATCTCACGCTTCCTTATATTTCCTTCCGCGAGTTCCACCTCATCGAGGTCCACGTCTATTATTCTTCCACTGTATATGCGTGTACTTTTAATTGTCTTCTCGTCCGACGTCATTTTTGCTGCTGCCCCTTGTATTCGTCGATGAGCGACACGAGCTTTCTGAAGTCCTCGCTCACGAAGCCGTAATACTGCAGATAATAGTTGTATCCGCAAAGTATCGTCGAAGCCACCTTGAAGTCGGAACGTCTCACGGCGCTTTCTATCTCGGTGAGCATTATGTCCCCGGAGATCCTGTCGTCAGGGGGTATCTGTGATGTCTCTATGTTGTATTTCTCCGCGGCGACGGCCGTCTCTATAAGGGACATGGTGTTCGTCACACCCGAATCTATATATGCGACGCGCCTTTCCGACATATCGTTTGAAACGAGGACGGCCGAATAACACTGCTTTATGATGTCGGCCATTGGAGCTATCACGTCTTCCACGAACATCTGATAGCTCGAATAATAGCTTCCGTCCACGAAGAAGTACCTGCTGAGCAAATCATTTAAGTTTATTATCTGCTTGTCAATCTCGACGAGCAGACAGAACGTGAAGGCCAGTCTGAAATTGACCTCGCCCGAAATCACAAGTCTGTTTTTTCTGGTTGTGCCGTCCGTCACGCAGACGAAGCAGTTCGTCTTGGCCGTATTATAGTCGAAATCCTTCGTCAGGTCGGAAAAAAACCGGCAAAGCTCGCGACTTGCGGCGATGCTCTGCAAAAGCTCCCTTATCTTCGTGGGAGCTACTATGAATCTGCAGCTTTTGAGGTCGTCGCATTTGTTGAGAAAATTTGTCACTTCGCTTTTGAGATCTGCTGCCATTGGAATCACCTCAAATTTTTCTTCAACATTATAACATACCAAGTCGTAAAATTAAATATTTTTGCTGTACAAAATTCTATTTGCAATTGAAAATATCTTGCGTATATAAAGAAATAAAAGTATAATTTCTTTAGAAACAAATTCGGAGGTGAGATGATGCCTAACATAAAATCAAGTACAGACCTGCGCAACAACTACAATGATATTTCGAAAATATGTCACACGTACGACGAGCCTGTATTTATAACCAAGAACGGACAGGGAGACCTCGCGGTTATGAGTATAGAAACATACGAGAAACTGACTGGACAACTCGAACTATACAGCCTTTTACAAGAAGGACTGAACGACGTTGCGGAAGGTCGCATACGCCCTTTTGACGACGTAATGAAGGAAATCGACGAAAAATACAAAATATGATATACTCAGTCTATATCACAGAGAATGCAAGAATCGACATAATTGACTCCGTCGAATACATCAGAAATATCCTTTTGAATCCAAGGGCATCATATAATCTGCTTACAAGGATTACAAAAGAAGTGAATTCCCTCTCTGTCTCACCACAAAGAAACCAAATCGTCTCTGAATCATATCTATCCGTACATGAAATTCGTATGGCGGTGACGGGAAGTTATCTGATTTTTTACATTCTAAACGAGGATGGCAAGTCTGTTAATGTAATACGTTTCCTTTACGGAAAACGCAACTGGGTTGACATTTTGAAACAAGATTATATTGGTGAAAAAAATAGAGAGCCCACAACAAAAAAGACAACAGAGGAAATCTAAACCCGTCTAAAATGATGAACATCACTTTCTTTTAAAAGCTCCGGAGTGGATTCGGAGTTTTTTTTAATACAAAAAACGATGATCCGGGCATTTAATACTTGTACAGAAATTCAAATGCTCGTTAATAATTAATGGGCCTGCGGACAACAAAAAAAGAAAACACTTCGCGGAATTTTTTTTCCGGAACCCTGTCTTTTTTGTATCCGTCACGCGCCTGTTTACAATTCGATTTACTTGATTTCAGAGGGAGAAAGTTATAGAATTATAACACTATCGAAAGGAGACGATAAGCGTTATCATGCCCAGTACCGAGGATTCGAGAAACAAGTTAATAATGCTTTTTGTCTTCGACAAGATGGAGGATTCCCTGACGGAGCAGACTTTGGTGGACATCTGTTCCTTTTCAAACGAATGGATTCCATACATGGACTGCATCAACACCATATACAAGCTCACCGCGGACAACTTCATAACCAACATTTCGGAAGAGGAAGCGATGTATTCGCTCACCCCCGACGGACGGGAGACACTCGCGAACTTCTACGTGCAGATTCCTAAAAGCCTCAGGGAAGAAATCTCCATATTCATCAAGAAAAACTGTGCGAGATACCGCAACAAGCAGGAATGCAAAGCCGACTACTATCAGAACAAAGACGGGACGTACACCGTGTACCTCAAGATAATTTCCACGGTGCAGCCCATTTTGGAGATAAAGTTCGTCGTGGCCGACAAAAAGACCGCCGCCAAAATTCACCAGAAATGGGAGGAAAAGGCCGCGGACGTTTATTCCAACCTGTACGAAAACCTTGTGGACTGAGGCAGTCATATGTACAGATACAAAACATGCGGGACGTGTTCCTCGGAAATCCGCTTCGATGTGGACGAGGAAAACAAACTCAGAAACGTGCAGATAATAGGCGGGTGTCGCGGCAACACGCAGGGCGTATGCAGGCTCTGCGAGGGTCGGGATCTTGACGAAGTGGAAGACATGCTGAAAGGGATTCTATGCCGGAACGGGACATCCTGCCCCGACCAGCTCTCAAGGGCCATCACAAAATACAAAAGCGAAAGAAACGCTTAAAATCCGGGCGAAATTTTTCCGCCATTTTAATTTTGCCGTCAAAAAAAGAGTCCCCGAGGACTCTCTTTTTTTCGCGAAAATCAAAACAGCTTCGTGATGTTCATGACTGCCTCGTAAACCCCGCTCATATCGCCTTCCTCAAGGTTTACGGAAAAGCATCTTCCCGCGTATTCACGCGACATGTCGTGTCTTATTACGTTGAATCCCTTGGCGGAAGGCACGACTTCGACTAAAAGCGAGTCAAACGACATTCCGTCGGCAGAAAGCGTGCCATTGAACATGAACTCCATCCATACGCCACGGTGCGTCATCTTTTCCACCTCGGCGACGGAAGAAGGCCCCACCGCAAGCGGGGCCAAAAGTCTCGCCTTCGAGCACATTTCGTTCCATGCGCAAAGAACCTTTCTGAAATCGTCCGTATTCTTCCCGCAAAATGATGTTTCTCCGTCCCTGTACAGCCAGAAATACTCCGCCTTTTCAAACGTGTCGAAAAGTACCATGGATTCACTCTCCCGACAGATATTCGTCTATCGCCTTCGCAGCTGTCTTTCCCGCGCCCATGGCCAAAATCACCGTGGCCGCGCCCGTCACGGCGTCACCGCCCGCATAGACACACTCCCTGGACGTTTTTCCCGTGGCCTCCTCCACTATGATTCCTCCGTGTCGGTTGACCTCGAGGCCTTCCGTCGTGTTCTTTATAAGCGGATTGGGGGACGTGCCTATCGCCATAATGACGCAGTCGACGTCTATGACGTACTCGCTTCCGGGCACTTCGACGGGTCTTCTCCTGCCGCGTTCGTCGGGCTCGCCGAGCTCGCACTTTATGACCTTTATCCCGATGACGAACCCGTTCATGGGGTCTTTTCTGTCGTCCGAGTTATTGTAGCCTATAATTTCAACAGGGTTTCTCAGAAGATGAAACTCGACTCCTTCTTCCTCCGCGTGCTCGACCTCCTCGCGCCTTGCGGGAAGCTCCTGCATGGACCTTCTGTACACTATGTAAACGTGGTCGGCGCCGAGCCGGAGCGCAGTCCTCGCAGCGTCCATCGCGACATTCCCGCCACCCACGACGGCGACGTTTTTCGCGTGCATGATTGGCGTCCTGCAGTCGTCCTCATAAGCCTTCATGAGGTTTGAGCGCGTCAGAAACTCGTTTGCGGAATAAACGCCCTTGAGACTCTCTCCCGGTATGTTCATGAAGTTGGGAAGCCCCGCACCGGAACCTATGAAGACGGCCCTGTATCCTTCTTCGAAAAGTTCGTCCACTGTCTTCGTTCTTCCTATGACGACATTCGTCTGAACGTCCACGCCGTACTTTTTGAGCGTGTCAACCTCCCTCCGTACGATGTCCTTTGGAAGACGAAATTCAGGGATTCCGTATACAAGTACCCCGCCAGCGAGATGAAGTGCCTCGAAGACCGTCACCTCATATCCTTTTTTCGCGAGATCCCCCGCGCAGGTGAGGCCGGAAGGTCCGGAGCCCACCACAGCAACCTTTTTGCCGTTTGAGCGGACCTCAATCTTCTCATCTTCTGATTTTTCGTTGTGTCTGTCGGCGACGAACCGCTCGAGCCTGCCTATCCCCACCGGCTCGAACTTTATGCCCATCGTGCACTTGCTCTCGCACTGAGTTTCCTGCGGGCACACCCTCCCGCACACCGCGGGAAGGGACGAGCTTTGCGATATTATCCCGTATGCCCCGTCGAAGTTCCCCTTCTTTATCTCGGATATGAACTCCGGAATAGAGATGTTCACGGGACACGCCTCCACGCAGGGACGGTTTTTACAATTAAGACACCTTTTCGCCTCCGCGACAGCCACCTCCTCGGTGTATCCCAAAGTCACCTCGGCGAAGTTGTGCGCCCTTACCTTCGCGTCCTGCAGGGGCATTTCGTGTTTTTTGGGATCCATTGCCATGTCACATCACCCCCTTAAAAAGATTGCACGCCTTGTCGCGCTCGCGCTTTTCAAATGACGCGTACATCGAGGCGCGAGCCATCGCCTCGTCGAAATCTATGTCGAAGCCGTTGAAATCCGGCCCATCCACGCACGCGAACTTAGTAACTCCGCCGACCGTAAGCCTGCAGCAACCGCACATCCCCGTGCCGTCTATCATTATGGGGTTCATTGAAGCGACGGTGTCTATGCCGTACGGCTTCGTCGTAGCCACGACGTACTTCATCATGACGAGCGGGCCTATGGTTATCACCCTGTCGAACTTCTCCCCCGCGTCTATCGCGTCTTTTAAAGCCTCCGTGACGAGGCCCTTCCTGCCGTACGAGCCGTCGTCCGTCATGACGTCGAGAACGTCGGACGAGGCCATGAACTCGTCTTCCAGAATCAGAAGGTCTTTAGACCTGAAACCTATCACGGAATGCACTTTGCACCCGAGCCCGTGAAGCTTTTCCGCCACGGGAAGGGCAATCGCACAGCCCACGCCACCGCCAACGACGCAAACGCTTTTGAGACCTTCCGTCTCGGTGGGACGTCCCAGGGGTCCCACAAAGTCGGAAATGAACTCGCCCTCTTTTTTCGCGTTGAGGCACATCGTGGTCGCACCCACAATCTGGAAGATAATCCTCACGGTCCCGGCGGCCCTGTCGAAGCCCGCGACCGTCAAAGGAATTCTTTCGCCGTCTTCATCTACCCGGAGAATGATAAACTGACCCGCCTCGGCTTTTTTCGCGACGAGCGGGGCCGAAACGTCCATCATCGTGACCGTCGGATTGAGCTCTCTCTTTCTTACAATTTTATACATCTTCGCTCCTCACGGTAATTTTTATATGGAATAAGTTTACCCAAAATGTGCGGAAAAATCAATAAAAAACTGCCCGCGCGCATATCGCTTGACACCCGGGGACCAAAATGGGTAAAATAAGGCAACATTCCAAAAGAGAGGCATAAAAATCATGGCGTCCTTCATAAACGAACCTTCTCACACCTTCAACGAGTATCTCATCATCCCCGGTTACTCCTCATCGGACTGCGTCCCCAAAAACGTAGACCTCAGCACGCCTCTCGTGAAGTACAAGAAGGGCGAAGAACCTACCATAACGATGAAAACACCCATGGTGTCGGCCATAATGCAGGCTGTCTCCGACGACAGGCTCGCGGTTGCCTTGGCCCGTTCCGGCGGTGTTTCTTTCATATACGGTTCACAGACGATAGAAAGCGAGGCCGCCATGGTCGCGAGAGTAAAGGCGTACAAAGCGGGTTTCGTTCCCTCCGACTGCAACATACGCCCCGACGCGACTCTCGCCGACATCCTGAAACTCAAGGAGACTACGGGACACACGACCGTGGCCGTCACCGACAACGGAAGCGAAGACGGAAAACTTTTGGGACTCGTCACGAGCAGGGACTACCGTGTGAGCAGACTCTCCACCGACACGAAGGTGGAAGATTTCATGACGCCTCTCAAAAACCTCATAACCGCGGAAGAGGGCATATCCCTTTCCGAGGCAAACGACATCATCTGGGACAACAAGCTCAACGCTCTCCCGATAGTCAAAAAGGACGGAAGACTCGCCTACTTCGTATTCCGCAAGGACTACGAACAGCACAAGGAAAACCCCAACGAAACTTTGGACGACCAGAAACGTTACGTCGTGGGCGCCGGGATAAACACAAGGGACTACGAGCAGCGCGTCCCCGCACTCATAGAGGCCGGAGCGGACGTTCTTTGCATAGATTCCTCGGAAGGATTTTCCGAATGGCAGAAAAGAACCCTCGACTTCATACGCACGAAATACGGCGACAGCGTCAAAGTCGGCGCCGGGAACGTCGTGGACAAGGAAGGCTTCGACTTCCTCGCCGACGCGGGTGCTGACTTCATAAAGGTCGGAATAGGCGGGGGCTCCATATGCATTACCCGAGAGGCGAAGGCCATAGGCAGAGGCCAGGCAACAGCCCTCATAGAGGTATGCAAGGCGAGGGACGAATACTACGAAAAGAACGGTGTCTACATCCCCGTCTGCTCAGACGGCGGAATAGCCTTCGACCAGCACCTCATACTCGCGCTTGCCATGGGTGCGGACTTCGCTATGCTCGGAAGATACTTCGCGAGATTCGACGAGTCCCCCTCAGCCAAGGTCCTTCTCAACGGCACGTACGTCAAAGAGTACTGGGGCGAAGGTAGCAACAGGGCGAGAAACTGGCAAAGGTACGACCTCGGGGGAGACCAGAAACTCTCATTCGAAGAAGGCGTCGACAGCTACGTGCCCTACGCCGGCTCCCTCAAGGACAACGTCGAAAAGACGCTCAGCAAAATAAAGTCCACAATGTGCAACTGCGGCGCGCTCACGCTTCCGGAGTTCAGAAAAAAGGCGAAGCTCACTCTCGTGTCCGCGACGAGCATCCTCGAGGGTGGCGCGCACGACGTCATCCGGAAAGAGACGTCCGGCGACAAATAAGATGTAAAAACCAATATAAAAGGCATCCGCGCTCTGCGGGTGCCTTATTTACTCTTGTTTTTTGTATATCCTCACGCCGTCCTTGAGTATCTCGTTTATGAGAACGTAGTTGTCCTTCATCTGATGCTGGTCCAAAACGTCCATTTTCTTATGCAGTGCCTCTCTAATGTCTTCCACAAGTCCGAAAAACCTTATCCCGGTGAACTCGGTATAAAGAAACAAATCAACGTCGCTTCTTTCTTTCGCACGACCTTTCACGTACGACCCGAAAAGATTAGGCATATCCTATGTCGTACTCGATAAAGATCGGCTCGCACACAGCTTTTGTGTCATCCCGCTCTCGCGTCTTATCTCCCTCAGCGTCATGTCTTCACCTCAAAAAACATGATAGCTCTTTCGCACGAAAACAGCAAACAAAACGAAACTGTTGCATATTTTATTAGAGCAAATATGCAATTCCTGCATATACATCAACGAAAAAATGCAGTCT
>JAJQAK010000026.1 GCA_021203845.1 Clostridia bacterium
CTTAACGACAAATACCGTGCCTTTCGGGTTACGGTATTGTTTTAAAGATAAAAAAGATTTATAATGGGTATATAAATAACTTATAGGAGAGCATGATATGACTTATGTAGAGAGAGTTTTGGAAAAGCTCAAAACGGAAAATCCCGGCGAACCCGAGTTTCATCAGGCGGCGACCGAGATTCTGACGACGCTCGCCCCGGTCATCGAAAGACATCCGGAGTACGAGAAGGCGGGACTCCTGGAAAGATTCGTGGAACCTGAAAGGGTGATAATGTTCCGTGTACCCTGGGTGGACGACAAGGGTGAGGTACAGGTGAACAAGGGATACCGCGTCGAGTTCAACTCCGCGATAGGACCTTACAAAGGGGGACTTCGCTTCCATCCTTCCGTGAACCTTTCCATAATCAAGTTTTTGGGACTCGAGCAGATTCTCAAAAACTCCCTGACGGGCCTTCCCATAGGCGGCGGCAAGGGCGGCGCGAACTTCGACCCCAAGGGCAAATCCGACGGGGAGATAATGCGTTTTTGCCAAAGCTTCATGACGGAGCTTCAAAGGCACATAGGCGCCGACACCGACGTCCCCGCGGGCGACATAGGTGTTGGCGGAAGAGAGATAGGGTATCTTTTCGGAGAGTACAAGAGAATACGCGACGAGCACGTGGGCGTCCTTACGGGAAGAGGCCTATCCTACGGCGGGTCGCTCGTACGCACCGAGGCCACGGGTTACGGGCTCGTATACATCACGGAGGAAGCTCTTAAGGTCAGAGGCGACAGCTTCAAAGGCAAGACGGTCGTCATATCGGGGTCCGGGAACGTCGCGATTTACGCCTGCCAGAAGGTTCAGCAGCTCGGAGGGAAAGTTGTCGCCATGTACGACTCCAACGGGTACATCTACGACGGGAACGGAATAAACCTCGACGTCGTGAGAGACCTCAAGGAGGTAAAGCGCGCGCGCATCAAGGAATACGCCGACATCGTAAAGGGAGCGACGTACACGGAAGGGTGCTCGCGTATCTGGACGATTCCCTGCGACATAGCGCTTCCTTGCGCGACACAAAACGAGATAGACAAGACTTCCGCCGAGACGCTCGTAAAAAACGGCGTGAAATACGTCGCCGAGGGCGCGAACATGCCTTCCACTCTGGATGCGATAGACGTATTCCAGAAGGCCGGGGTCGTGTTCCTTCCCGCTAAGGCAGCGAACGCCGGCGGCGTGGCCACATCGGCACTCGAGATGGCTCAGTCTTCCGGAAGGATGTTCTGGTCTTTCGAGGAAGTGGACTCAAAGCTCAAAGGCATCATGGTCAACATCTACCACGCCATGGAAAACTCGGCAAAAGAGTACGGCTACGAGGGAAACTACGTCATGGGCGCGAACATCGCGGGCTTCATGAAGGTCGCCGACGCCATGATGGCGCAGGGCGTCGTATAACCCGTATAAGAAAATACTATGGCGGCGGGGCGGGCGTCCCGCCGTATTTTTCGGTCAAGAATTTGACTTGAAGAAACGAAAACAATACACTAGATGTGAGAAACAGAGAGAGGGCGTTGTAATATATGCGAATAGTCGTAAAAGTCGGGAGTTCCACGCTGACTTACAAAACTGGAAGACTCAACATACGTTTTTTTGACAACTTCTGCAAGATTTTGAGCGACATAAAAAACGAGGGGCACGAGATTGTCATCGTGTCTTCGGGGGCCATAGCCCTCGGCGTGGGAAAGCTCAATCTTACCGAAAGACCTTCCGAAATGGCGGAAAAACAGGCCGTGGCGGCTGTCGGACAGTGCGAGCTCATATACTCGTACGACAAGGCTTTCGCGGAATACGGCTACTCCGTGGCCCAGATTCTCGTGACGGGCGACGACCTTTCCGACGCCGCGAGAAGGGAACACTTCACTGACACAATAGAGAAGGTCCTCGAGATGGGGATTATCCCCGTCGTGAACGAGAACGACACCGTCTCGACTACGGAGATTTCGGTGGGCGACAACGACAGGCTCGCGGCTGTGATATGCACGGCGATCTCCGCTGACATGCTCATTCTTTTGAGCGACGTGGACGGACTGTACGACAAAGACCCGCACAAAGACAAAAACGCGCATCTTATCAAGGATGTGGACGTGATAGACGACAGCATTATGGCGCTCTGCACGGGCTCCGCGTCCAAACAGGGCACGGGAGGCATGATTACAAAAATAAACGCCGCCAAGGCGTGCACGGAAAGCGGTACGGAGGTGGTCGTCGTAAACGGCGGGCATCCGGACAGAATTTACGCCGCGATTTCGGGAGAAGACGCGGGAACAAGATTCAGGAAGAAGACACAATGACAACACAGGAAATTCTCAAAAAGGCGCACGCCGCCAAATTCGCCGTTGCGATGTATTCGACGGAGCAAAAGAACAAGGCTCTCGAAAACGCCGCGAAAAAGCTCCTCGAGTACGAAAAGGACATTCTTTCCGCGAACGAAAAAGATCTTGAGGCAGCAAAAGGCAAGATATCCGATGTTATGCTCGACAGGCTCATGCTGGACTCCGAAAGACTAAAAGGCATGGCGGAGGGCATCCGCAACGTCGCGAAATTGGATGACCCCAACGGAAAGATTTTATCTTCCACCGAGCGCGGGGGCCTAAAAATAAACAAGGTTGCCACCCCCGTAGGCGTCATATCCATAATCTATGAGAGCAGGCCAAACGTCACGTCAGATGCCGCGGCGCTGACTTTAAAAAGCGGGAACGTCTGCGTTTTGAGATGCGGGAAAGAAGCGCACGCGACCTCCAAGGCAGTAATAAAGGCCATGAAGGAAGGGCTCGCCTCGGCCGGCGTCACGGAGGACGCAATAAACCTCATAGAGGACACGTCGAGAAAGTCAGCGGAGGAAATAATGAACGCCGTGGGACTTATCGACCTTCTCATACCTCGCGGCGGCGCGGGTCTCATAAACTCGTGCGTGCAAAATTCAAAAGTTCCCTGCATACAGACCGGCTCCGGCATCTGCCACGTGTACGTCGACAAAGACGCGGACCTTGAGATGGCTCTGAACATTATGGAAAACGCGAAGTGCCAGCGTCCTTCCGTCTGCAACGCGGCGGAGGTCTGTATCGTTCATAGAGACGTCGCACATAAATTTCTGCCCATGCTTTGGGAAAGGATACACGGCACGAGAGAAAAGAACAAAGTGGAGATAAGGGCAGACGAGAAAGCCTATTACCTTCTCAAAACCTACGACGGCGTCGTGCTCGCGGGAGAAAAAGACTTCGACACGGAGTTTTTGGACTATATACTCGCTGTAAGGGTTGTGGACTCGGTGGAAGACGCATGCGCGCACATTCTCAGGCACTCCACGGGCCACAGCGAGGCGATAGTCACCGCAAACAAGGAGACAGCCGACTATTTCACGAAGGTCCTGGATTCGGCCGTAGTGTACGTCAACGCGTCTACGAGGTTCACGGACGGCGGGGTCTTCGGACTCGGTTGCGAGATAGGAATATCCACGCAGAAAATTCACGCGAGGGGTCCCATGGGACTAAACGAGATTATGTCGTACAAATACATCGTGGAAGGAAACGGAAATGTGAGATGAGAGGCGTAAAATGATAAAGATTGTACTCGGAGTGGAAGGGATGATGTGCGGAATGTGCGAGTCCCACGTGAACGACGTCATAAGGAAGGTAGGAGGGGTAAAAAAGGTTTCCTCCTCGCACGCAAAACAAAGAACCGAGGTCATAGCGGAGGACGGCGCGGACGTGGAGGCAATGAAAGAGGCAGTAGCGTCCCAGGGATACAGGGTTTTCTCCGTCGAGACGGAGCCGTACGAAAAGAAGGCGCGTTTTTCCAAAAAAGACGCCTGAAGCCATATTTTACCGAATTTTCACATCGTTTTAACATAGACGGGCGGGTGTTTAACGCTTTTTTTAACCCGTCCCTTTATAATGGAAGAAATTCAAC
>JAJQAK010000097.1:0-6487 GCA_021203845.1 Clostridia bacterium
CCAGGAGGCTTAAATGCGAGGTTTAAGCGTAGGCTTCCTGTTTCTTGCAAATAATACACCCGGTTGGGCAATCGCGGTCATCGTTGTTTTGGCCGTATTGGTTGTCGGTGCTGCAGTGGGTGGTTTCTTCTACGGGCGTCATCGCCTTAAAAACAAATTCGAAAAAGAATATGGAGAATTAAAAACATTACACGACAGAATGATCGACGAGGCCACGGCCGAGAGCGATCGTATAAAAAAAGAAGCTAAATTAGAGGCAAGGGAACAGGAATTAAAACGTAGGAACGAACTTGAGAGGGAAACCAAAGAAAGACGAGCCGAGCTCAACAAAGTCGAACAGCGTCTCAACCAGAGAGAGGAAGGTTTGGACAAGCGCGAGACCGGGCTCAACAAGAAAGAGGATTCCCTCAACAAAAGAAGCGAAGCGGCCGAACAGCAGAAGCGGGATTTACAGGCCAGGGATGCCAAGATTAAGGAAACCCAGGAGATATTGTCCCATCAGCACGAGATGATGCTCGCCGAGATAGAAAGGGTCGCACAGCTGACACAGGAAGAAGCAAAGAAGCTTCTCACCGACGAAATTCTGGAAGAGACCAGAAGGGATGTCGCGGTACAGGTGAGGAACATCGAGCAGAAGGCCAAAGACGACGCCGACATGGAGGCGAAGAAGATTATCACTCTCGCCATACAGCGCTGCGCGGGCGACCAGGCTTCCGAGACGACGGTGTCCGTCATACCCATTCCAAACGACGACATGAAGGCGAGGATAATAGGCCGAGAGGGCAGAAACATCAGGGCTATAGAAAACGCCACGGGTGTGGAGCTCATCGTCGACGACACGCCGGAAGTCGTGGTTGCGTCGGGATTCGATCCGGTGAGAAGGGAGATTGCGAGACTTTCTCTGGAAAGACTCATTTCGGACGGAAGGATACATCCCACGAGGATAGAGGAGACCGTCGCAAAAGTCAGGAAAGAGCTCGATGCGGAAATCAAACAGGTCGGCGAGAACGCCATGTTCGAGGTCGGGATTTACGGAATCCATCCGGAACTCGTGAAGCTCATAGGAAGGCTCAAGTATAGGACAAGTTACGGACAGAACGTCTACAAACATTCCATCGAAGTCGCGAAGCTCGCAGGACTTATGGCGCAGGAGCTGGGGTTAGACGTGAACCTTGCGAAGCGCGCGGGACTTCTGCACGACATAGGCAAGGCAATTGACTTCGAGCAGGAAGGCACGCACGTGCAGCTTGGTGCGGACGTCGCAAGAAAGTACAGGGAGAACAAGTTCGTCGTGAACGCCATATCGTCTCATCACGGAGACGAGGAACCCGTCACGATGGAGGCGGCACTCGTTGCGGCGGCGGACAGCATATCGGGCGGCAGACCCGGCGCTAGAAGGGACAGTGGTTCCAATTACATCACCAGACTCGAAAAGCTCGAAGCCATAGCGAGCGGTTTTGCCGGAGTGGAGAAGAGTTACGCAATTCAGGCGGGCAGAGAGATAAGGGTTCTCGTCAAACCCGACGAGATAGACGACGCGCAGGCACTGTTCCTCGCAAAGGACATTGCAAAAAAAATCGAAGCGGAACTCGATTATCCCGGACAGATAAAGGTAAGCGTCATAAGGGAAGCAAGGTCCGTGGAGTACGCGAAATAAAAGAACTTAAAATAAAAGGGCGAGACCTTACCGGCCACGCCCTTAAATTTATGATTCGTTTTTTATTCTGTGACTTTTTTGCTCTGGCTCATCAGATAGAATCCCACGACGTACATGGGTGCCGCCAGCATGGCGAGCGACGGAAGCACGACATCGGCCATTATAGGTGCCGTCTCGGTGTATGCGTCGAGCGCGATTCCTAGGATGCATATGAAGAGTATCGCGATTACCGAAAGGACTATTGTTATAGAAATGTATCCGTGCGTTATCGGCCTCACGGCGTGGCTTCTGTATCCCGTGAGTGCGAACAAAGCGCAGACGATGAGAAGCAGAACACCTACAATCAAATACACGCTTCCGTAGACGTAGTTCACGGCGAGTCTGTCGGAGAACACATAGCCCATGACGGCCAATATTATGAGATACACGGCAGGGAAAATCGATGCCTTGAACACCGTCATTCCGACGTTGTACGGGCCGGAGTGTTTGACGTTCGATTCGGCCTGTTCCTCCGCGGTGTACACCGTGAGACCGTCTTCATCAGCTTTTCTCACTATGTACGCAGGTCTTGGCCGCTGTTGCACGGGCTGTTGCGTGGGTTGCTGTTGTGGTTGAGGCTGGGGTTCGGGAGGTTTCTGCCTGTATCCGACGGTCTGGTCGTACATCCCGTAGATTATGTCGGTGTAGTTCCTTTCGGCCTCGGATTTGTTAGTATAAATCAGCTCGTCCGTGTCGAGATTCTGCGTGGCGGGGTTGACGTCCTCGTTGGTGCCGGATGGCGCCTGGTTTATGAAATTCACAAAGTTTTCGTGAACTTTCTCTTTTTCCTTTTCTTTTTCGAGCTCCTGCTGCGAAGGGTCGGGAGCGGGGGGATTTACGGCGTACAACGGACTTTGCTCTATAATCGTCTGTCTGTACACGTCTGTCTCACGGTTTTCCGGCTGAGCGTATTCGGGCTGTGCCGTCTGCTGGTACTGCGGAGGTAGGGGTTCCGTATACTGGGGTGCGGGTCCGGCATACTGGGGAGGTACGGGAGGTTGGTCGAATTCGGGCTGTGCGGGTTGCTGATATTGCGGCGCCGCGGGCTCTGTGTATTGAGGAGCGGAAGGCTGGATATATTCCAGCGGCATCGGCTGCTGGTACTGCGGCTGGGACGGCTGGTTCGCGCCTTCCTGCTCGAGTACCTCGTGGACGACTCCTTTTATGAGCTCCGCTATGTCTATCTGCTGCGGCTCGAAGTATTCCTCGGGCTCGGGTTCCTCTGCTGCCGTCTCGAAAAGCGACGTGTCGAGCTCGGGGCTGTCTTCCGACGTGTCAATGCCGGACGAGATGTCCGTGATGTCCCCGTCCACGACCGCGTCTTCTTCGTCGCCTTTCATGATGTCTCCTAAAGCGTCCGTTATGGCGCTTCTGATCCATTCTTTGATCTCTCCAGCGTCGATTTTCGCCGACTCTTCCTGCGGGGCGTCGTCCTCTATCATCGTGACTTTGTCCGGCGAGGGTTCTTCTTCGACTATCACGGTGTCGGGCTCGGTGTATTCTTCCGAGGCAATATCTTCGTCCTCCCCGTCGGATTCCTCATCGGAGTTTTCCGCGTTTTCCTCTGTCATCAGTCCGTCACCGGTTTCTACGGCAATCTCATCATCGAAAGATTCTTTTCCTTTCGCGGTTTCAGTTTCTGCGGATTCGTCCTCGAATTGGTCGCCGTAGAGCGCCGTAAAGCCCTTTTTGGAAAGGAGTACTTCCTGCGGTTTTGAACCATGAGGAGGGGCGACGTAATTCATCTTCGTCATCCAGTCCAGGATTGCCAGCGACTGTGTGAAGCTCAAAGAGAATTTTTTCTGTATGGCCGATACGGATACATATTCGTCTTCCACGCAGAATTTGAGAACTACTATGTAGAGAGGATCGACTTCCTCTTTCGCGCCGGTTTCCGCGTTCTCCGCGGGAAGATTTTCCTCATCCACGATTTCCATCTGCTCATTGGAAACTTCGGCGTCTTCTTCATCTTCTGTCTCGCTGTTTTTGCCGTTGAGGTTAGGAAGACGTGTCGTCGCTTTTTTGAGAACGGAAAAATCCACCTTACCGGGTGCGGGCTCTGAGAAGTCGAACGGCTGGTCCGAGATGAGCGTGTCTATCACGGTCCTCGTGTATTCCCATTCCTTCCTGTTCTGGTCTGTGAACTCGCGGCCAAGTTCCGTTAGAGTGAAATACTTCCTTCTGCCGCCGAGGGAGACTTCGTCTGTCTTCCAGTACGCGGTTATGTATCCCTGCTTCTCGAGACGTTTGAGGGCGCTGTAGAGGGTGGGCTGTTTGAGCTCATACTGCCCGAGGCTCTTTCTTTGGATTTCGTCCATTATCTCATACCCGTACTTGTCACGCTCATCGAGGGTACGGAGTATGATGGTGTTGATGTGTCCGCGGATGAGATCGGAGCTTATCGTGCTCTTGTTCTGCTTGTCGGAATCTGATACGACCGTGAACTGAAGCTGACCGTCGAGATTTTCGCTTTCGGCGGTGTCTTCCGTTTCATCGTCGGTCCTTTCGTTTTCATCGTCAGACATAAATCACCTCCAATTGACGTTATTATAGCATGTTATAATATGAAAAGTCAATGTTATAGATTAAATAAAAGGTACTTCGCCACGCATATTTTTAAAATTCCCGCACTATTTTAAATATTTAAATATTTATATCGGTTTTCATAATGACATTCGGCGCGAAAGGGTGTAAAATATAATGAAGAGGAAAGAAAATCATGGATGACAGAAATTTCGTCTACAGACACGAGCGGACTTACAAGATAAGATACACCGACGTGGATGTTAAGGACAAGCTCAAGCCCATAGGTCTTTTGGCATTTCTTAATGAAGGTGCGTCCACTTCCGCGGACGAGCTCGGTTTCGGATACGACGTCGTGACGAGACTCGGCTATGGGTTTATTCTTTCCAATTGGTACGTCGAGGTGAAAAGGCCCGTAGACCTGTCTGAGCCGCTCACTGTTGTGACGTGGCCGGAACCTCCGCAGAGGGTACAGCTTTTTCGTGACTACGAGTTCTATTCCGGAGAGGAAAAACTCGGTGTGGCGATTGGGCGGTGGTGCATGGTTGACATAAAAAGCTTCAAAATTCTGCCGACGTCGCTCGTCTTTCAGAATCCAAGTTTGGGCATCAACATTGACTTCAATGATTTCACCTGCTGCGACGCTCCCGCATGGAAAATCCCCGGTATAACGGATGGGAGGGAGATGTTTTCAAGGCCCGTCCTTTATTCCGATCTAGACCACTATGACCACGTCAACAACACGAAGTACACGGACTATCTTTTTGACGCGTTCTCGGTAAAGGAGATTGTCGGGCATCCGGTTAAAAGCTTCCAGATAACGTACGCGGGTCAGTGCAAGGAAGGTGACGTCATGCACGTCTTTCGGGAGGACAGGGAAGATTTTTCCATCGTTGAGGTTCGCGTGGACGGCTGTGTTCGCACTCAGATGAAAGTAACTTTTTGGTGATTGCCATGGATTACTAATACAGAGTTGAGTATTCGTCGAGAAAGACGGCATCGGTCGAAGTGACTCCCAGCGGGATCGTTCTCGTACGCGCTCCCAAGGGGACGAACGAAGGGACGATTGAATATCTTCTTAAAAAATACGAGAAGGAAATCGTGACCGGACTCAAAGACATGGAAGAGGCGCGCAAAAAGGTTGCCGAGCAAGAAGCCGAGGAAAAAGCCGAGGCCGAAAGAAACTCCCTGGAAAAGTCTTTAAATTTTTGCGGGACCGAGATAAAGTACAAAATCGTTTTCGATGACCGCAACGCGGGCTCTATTGTCGTCACCCATGATCTTTCCGTCGTTGTGACCGTTCCCAGGTTTTTTTCCGTGTGGGAAGCGGAAGACTTTGCGGAAAGACACAAAGATGGATTGTCAACCGTCTCGGAGAGAAAAAAAACAGGTCGGACGAACTAAAAGAAGACGGTGAGGGGAAGAACACGTTCTTCGACCTCGACGGCCGCAAAATCCCGTACAGAGTGCAGTTTTCCGGCAACAAAACTTTTTCCATTGAGTTCGCAAATCCTGACATGTCGCTAATTGTACACGCCCCTTACGGCGCTCCGCCAGACGTCATAGAAAAAGTTCTTTTACAAAACAGGGACAGGATTGGAGCGAGACTCGCAGAAGTCGAATCGAGCCGCGAAGGATTTGAGGACGTTTTGGACTACAGCAAAGTTCTTGTCGCCGGGGAGAAATATACCCTTTACGACGGGTGGGCTTCTAAGATTACAAGCACGGGGGTTTATTCCAAAGGACTGGAAGATCTCATGCATGTATACGTCACGAAATTCGGACAAAGTTTCAAGAAGATGGTATACGGCGTCGCCAAAAGGCTCGACGTGACGATTGGAAGGGTCGAGTTCCGCTCGTACAAGAAAGACTGGGGCAGGAGCGAAGACGGCGTGAACTTCGTTTTCAACTACAAGCTTATGATGTTGCCGCCGGAATATCAGGAATTTGTCGTGGCGTATCTAATATGCCTTCATTCGGACCCCGGCCAGTCTCCGGATTTTTGGAAAAGACTTGAGGCCGCCGTGCCCGGGAGCAAATCCATGTACGACGCGATGGGCAGATACGGCTTTATTCTCCGTCTTTATCCGTGAACTTGATTTACGCAGATTATGGACATCAAATACACCGTCAGATTTTCGCAGAGAAAATCCATAGGCATTAAAATCAACCCGGATTCCTCTGTGACGGTTACGGCGCCATTCGGGACGTTACCGGAAACCATAGAAAGAGTCGTTCAAAAACACAGCGGCTGGATTCAGGGCCACA
>JAJQAK010000097.1:6587-9017 GCA_021203845.1 Clostridia bacterium
GACGTGCGGTTCCGCTCCTACAAGGCCCGCTGGGGGTGCTGCGACTCCAAAGGCGTCGTGACCTTCAACTACAAGCTTTTGATGATTCCGGAGGATTTGCAGCTCTACGTCGCGGTGCACGAGCTATGCCATCTCGTCGAGATGAACCACTCGTCGAAGTTTTGGAGGGCGGTGGAGGCCGTGATGCCGGACTATATGGAAAGGCACGAAAAATCGCACGAATACGACTTTCTTCTGCGCCTCTATCCGTAATTTACGCACCCTGATTCAGACTCCCGTCGCCACTTTTTCTTGGGCGATTTTTTTCGCAACTCACAATTTGTTGTGGTTTTTAACACTGCCGCCGCGGTCAATTTTTAAAACGTTTTTCATTGACTTGCGGGGTCCCTTTAAGTTATAATCTTTGCGATACGGAAAGGCCTTTTCGGCACCGAAATTTTTCATGGTGAGGCTAAAAATGGAAAAGAAAATCAAGAAAGTCGTGCTCGCTTACTCGGGGGGTCTCGACACCTCCATAATCATTCCCTGGCTCAAGGAAAACTACGACAATTGCGAGGTCATAGCGGTTTCGGGAGACGTCGGGCAGACGACCGAGCTTGAGGGACTCGAGGAAAAAGCCATAAAGACAGGGGCCTCAAAGCTTTACATAGAGGACCTCAGAAAAGAGTTCATCGAGGACTACATCTATCCCACGATGAAGGCCGGCGCGGTGTACGAGAACAAATATCTTCTCGGCACGTCCTTCGCTCGTCCCATAATCGCAAAGAGACTCGTCGAGATAGCCAAAAAAGAAGGCGCCGACGCCATCTGCCACGGCTGCACGGGCAAGGGGAACGACCAGGTTCGTTTCGAGCTTTCCATAAAGGCCTTCGCGCCCGACATGACGATAATAGCTCCCTGGCGTACGTGGTCCATAAAGAGCAGGGAGGAGGAGATCGCCTACGCCGAGGCGCACAACATCCCTCTCAAGATAAACAGGGAGACCAACTACTCCAAAGACAAGAACCTCTGGCACCTTTCGCATGAGGGCCTCGACCTCGAGAACCCCGCGAACGAGCCCAAATACGACGACATACTGGAGCTCGGCGTGTCGCCCTGGAAGGCTCCCGACAAATCGACGTACATTAACGTATCCTTTGAAAAAGGCGCGCCCGTCGCGATAGACGGGAAGAAAATGGATTCCATATCCCTCGTGGAAAAGCTCAACGAGGTGGGCGGAGAAAACGGCGTGGGACTTGTCGACCTTGTCGAAAATAGACTCGTCGGCATGAAGTCGAGGGGAGTCTACGAGACGCCGGGCGGAACCATTCTATACGCCGCGCACGAGCTTTTGGAGTCCATATGCCTTGACAAGCAGACACAGCATTATAAGCAGATTATAGGAATCAAATACGGCGAGATGGTGTACGACGGCCAGTGGTTCACTCCGTTGAGGGAGGCTCTGGACGCGTTCGTCGACAAGACTCAGGAGACCGTCACGGGGGATGTCAAACTTAGAATATACAAAGGCAACATAATCCCTGCGGGAATCACCTCCCCGTATTCTCTTTACAGCGAGGACATAGCGACGTTCGGCGAGGACGACAGCTACAACCAGGCGGACTCGCAGGGTTTCATAAATCTTTTCGGACTTCCCATTAAGGTCAAGGCCCAGATGGAAGAGAATACCAGGGATAAGAAATGATCGACGTTTTCATCGACGGCAAGGAAGGCACCACCGGGCTTCAGATATACGAAAGACTTGCCGATCGCCCCGACGTCAATGTCCTGACCCTTTCCGGGGAGGAGAGGAAAAAAGACGACGCGAGACGCGAGATGCTCAACAGGGCGGACATAAGCTTTCTCTGTCTTCCCGACGACGAGGCCGAAAAGGCAGCGGAGATGACGGAAAGGCGCGGCGCGAGAATAATAGACGCCTCGACCGCCCACAGAACGGCCCCCGGCTGGGTGTACGGCTTTCCCGAGCTTTCCGACGAGAGATACCGTGAGATTGCTACCGCGGACAGGTTGACGAACCCCGGCTGCCACGCGACGGGTTTCATATCGATTGCAGCCCCGCTCGTGAAAGGCGGGATTGTGAACCCCGATTACCCTTTCGTCGCGACTTCGCTTTCGGGATACAGCGGCGCGGGCAAAAAGACAATCGCGGTGTACGAGGCGGAAGACAGAGACGTTTTGTTGAAATCGCCCAGGCATTACGCGACGGGACAAAGCCACAAACACCTTCCGGAGATGACAAAAGAGTGCGGGCTTATGGAACCGCCCGTCTTCCAGCCGGTGATATGCGATTTTTACTGCGGCATGTGCGTCACGGTCCCTCTTTACGGGAGGCTTCTGAATAAACGTTACGGTGTGGAAGATTTTAGGAAGTATTTTTCCGACTACTATGCGAGACGTAACTTTATAATTGTTCCCGAAAAAGACGATGTT
>JAJQAK010000097.1:9117-43545 GCA_021203845.1 Clostridia bacterium
TTCCGACTACTATGCGAGACGTAACTTTATAATTGTTCCCGAAAAAGACGATGTTCCCGCGTTCATCGCGGCGAACGAGCTTGCGGGTACCAATCTTCTCAAAATATACGTCTCGGGAAACGACGACAGGATTTTCATAGCGTCGGTCTTCGACAATCTCGGAAAGGGCGCCTCCGGGGCGGCACTGCAGAATATGAACATAATGCTGGGTCTCGACGAGACCTCGTACCTCAGATAAAAAAAGGCAAGATGGCAGTTAAAGAAATTGAGGGCGGCGTGTGCGCGGCCGCGGGCTTTAAGGCCTCGGGGATAAACTGCGGCATCCGCAAAAGTAAGACAAAAAAAGATTTGGCGCTCATTCTCGCCGACGTACCGTGCTCTGTCGCGGGAGTGTTCACGCAGAACATCGTAAAAGGCGCGCCTGTGGTGGTATCAAAAAAGCATCTTAGGGGCGGCTACTGCGAAACCGCGCGGGCGATAATATGCAACAGCGGCAACGCCAACACCTGCAACGCGGACGGCATGGAGATAGCGGAAAAAATGTGCTCTCTTGTGGCGGAAAGGCTCGAAATCTCTCCCAAAGACGTTTTCGTGGCCTCCACGGGAGTCATAGGCCAGAGGCTCGACATAGCTCCCATAGAAGCGGGGATAGACGGGCTTTTCGAGGCTTTGAGTACAGACGGCAGCCGCGACGCCGCAGAGGCTATAATGACGACGGACACGCACTCCAAAGAGGCCGCGGTCGAGTTCACTCTCGGAGACAAAACCTGCCGCCTGGGCGGGATAGCGAAGGGAGTCGGGATGGTGTGCCCCAACATGGCGACGAATCTCATATTTCTCACAACGGACGTTTCGATAGATCCGGAATATCTTCAAAGAGCGCTTTCCAGGGATGTTAAAAGTTCTTTCAACATGGTTTCCGTAGACGGCGACCAGTCGACGAACGACACGTGTCTTCTTTTTGCGAGCGGACTTGCGGGAAACGATCGAATACGCTGCGTCGGCCCGGACTACACGGCGTTTTGCGAGGCCCTGAACGCCGTCACGGTGAAACTTTCCAAAATGCTCGCAAAAGACGGCGAGGGCGCGACGAAGCTCGTGGAGTGCGCCGTTTCGGGCTCGGCCTCGTCGTACACCGCGAAACGCATAGCGAGGTCGGTCATAAAGTCGTCGCTTGTGAAGGCCGCGATGTTCGGTGCGGACGCGAACTGGGGTAGAGTCCTCTGCGCGCTGGGATACTCGGGTGCGAAGACGGACGTAAACAAAATAGATGTGAGCTTTACGTCTAAGGCGGGCTCGGTCGAGGTCTGCAGGGGCGGATGCGGAGTGGATTTTTCCGAAGAGACGGCCAAAAAAGTGTTGTCCGAAGACGAGGTGACGATAGAGGTGAACCTCAACTCGGGTAAATTCAAAGCAGTCGCGTGGGGGTGCGACCTCACGTACGACTACGTTAAGATAAACGGGGACTACAGGACTTAGCGAAATGGACAAAAAAGAGCAGGCGGAGTTTCTCGTCGAGGCGATGCCTTACATAAAGAAATACTTCAACAAAATCCTCGTGGTGAAGTACGGCGGGAACGCCATGGTGGACGACAATCTTAAGTCCGCCGTTATGAAAGACCTAGTCGTTCTCAACACCCTTGGAATAAAGGTCGTCCTCGTGCACGGGGGCGGGCCCGACATCACCGAAGTACTGAACAAAATGAACATGGAGTCCAAGTTCATAAGGGGGCTCCGTTACACGGATGCCGAGACCGCGGAGGTCGCGAGGATGGTGCTCGCGGGAAAGGTCAACAAATCTCTCGTCGATCTCATAGAGCGGAACGGAGGCAAGGCCGTGGGGGTCTGCGGACAGGACGGACACATGCTTCGCTGCGAGCCGGAGAGCAAGGATTTGGGCTTCGTCGGAAAGATAACCAAGGTGAACCCGCAGCTTATAATCGACCTTTTGGATAAAGGTTACATTCCGGTCGTGTCCACGGTGGGCTACGACAAGGAGGGGAACACCTACAACATCAACGCGGACACCGCCGCGGCGGCTCTTTCCGGGGCGCTCGGGGCGGAGAGTCTCATCCTTATGTCGGACATAAAGGGGCTCCTCGAGAAGAAGGAAGACGAGAGCACGCTCATTAAAAAGGTGTACGTCTCCGACATCCCCGCACTCGTAAAGCAGGGAATAATCTCCGGGGGAATGATTCCCAAGATTGATTGCTGCCGGGAGGCTATCCGCCGCGGTGTGAAGAAGGTCTTCATCACCGACGGCAGGGTTTATCATTCCATTTTGGTCGAGATTCTTTCGGAAGAGGGAAGCGGGACGATGTTTCAAAACTGACTGGTTTTTGAATCAGTCATTATTTTTAAATCGGACGGTAAGAGACGTGGACGTTAAAACGGCGGCAGAGCTTGACGAAAAATACATAGCAAAAACCTACGGAAGGTTCGATTTGGCACCGGAGCGCGGCAGTGGTGCGGAAATTTTCGACTCGGACGGCAAAAGGTACATTGACTGCGGGTCCGGGATAGCGGTCAACCTTTTCGGGATATGCGACGAGAAGTGGAAGGAAGCCGTGAAAGGGCAGATAGACAAGATCCAGCACATATCGAACCTTTATTATTCCGAGCCACAGATAAGACTCGCAAGAATGCTCTGCGAAAAGACGGGGGCTTCGGAGGTTTTTTTCGGAAACTCGGGTGCCGAGGCGAACGAGTGCGCGATAAAGGCCGCGAGAAAGTACGGTAGCGCCGCCGGCAGATATGAGATAATAACGCTTAAAAACTCCTTCCACGGAAGGACTATGGCTACCATAACCGCGACGGGACAGGAGGAGTTTCACGAATATTTCGGACCGTTTTTGGAGGGCTTCAGATACGCCGATCCTACGCCCGACTCGGTCGCGAAGTGCGTGACCGACAAAACCTGCGCGATAATGATAGAGACCGTGCAGTGCGAGGGCGGGGTCATAGACCTCGACGAGGACTTTCTGAAGTGGCTTGACGCTTTCTGTCAAGAGACCGGAATTCTTCTGATTGTGGATGAGGTACAGACGGGCAACGGACGCACGGGGTATCTCTACTCGTACGCGGAGTTCGGACTCCGTCCCGACATCGTCACGACCGCGAAGGGAATAGGTGGCGGACTTCCTTTGGGGGTGTGCATGTTCTTTGAAAGATGCGCGGGTGTTCTCACTGCTGGGACGCACGGCTCGACCTTCGGCGGGAACGCCGTGGCGTGTGCGGGGGCGTGCAGCATAGTGGAAAGGCTGACTGGCGACTTTCTCGCTGAGGTCCGGGGCAAGGCCGCGTACTTCAGAGCCAATCTTTCCCGCATAAAAAAAGTGAAACGTGTCACGGGCAGAGGCCTTGTCATAGGGCTCGACTGCGACAACGGCAAAAGCCCCAAAGAGATGGCGGACGCTTGTCTTGAAAAAGGCCTTCTGGTTCTCACGGCACACGACAAGGTGAGACTATTGCCACCGCTCACGATAAAAAAAGAAGAAATCGACGAAGCTTGTAAAATATTGGAAGAGGTGATAGACATATGAGACATCTTTTGAAGCTCCAGGATCTTTCGAGGGAGGAAATCCTTTCGATACTCAACCTTGCCGACCAGCTCAAGTTCGAGCGCAACAACAACATCCGCAAGGAATACCTCAAAGGCAAAAAACTCGGAATGATTTTCCAGAAGTCCTCGACGAGAACGCGTGTCTCCTTTGAAGTCGGAATCTACGAGCTCGGCGGATACGGGCTGTTCCTTTCGAGCAACGATCTGCAGATAGGCAGAGGAGAGCCGGTGCAGGACACGGCGAGGGTGCTTTCCAGGTATCTGGACGGCATAATGATAAGGACGTTCGAGCAAAAGGAAGTCGAGGACCTCGCGAAGTACGGCACGATACCCGTTATAAACGGGCTCACGGACTACGCGCACCCCTGCCAGGTGCTCGCCGACCTCATGACGATACGTGAAAGGAAGGGAAGTTTCAAAGGACTCAAACTCGCTTTCATAGGCGACGGCAACAACATGGCCAACAGCCTCATGGCCGGCTGCACGAAGGTCGGGATGGATTTCGCGATAGCCTGTCCCGTGGGATACGAGCCCGACGCCGAGCTTACCAAGTGGGCGGAAAAGAACGGTAACGTTCTCATAACGCGCGACGTAAAAGAGGCAATAAAAGACGCGGACGTGGTGTACACCGATGTATGGGCGTCCATGGGCATGGAAAAGGAAAAGGAAGAAAGAAACAAAGCTTTCGCCGGATACCAGGTGAACGCCGAGACGATGGCACTCGCGAAGAGCGATGCGATGGTCCAGCACTGCCTTCCCGCGCACAGGGGCGAGGAGATAACCGACGAGGTGTTCGAGACGCACGCGGGAGAGATATTCGACGAGGCGGAAAACAGGCTTCACGCGCAGAAGGCCGTCATGGTACAGCTTCTCAAATAAAACATTAAGGCATATAAATGAAAAACGACAAAGTTTACATCACACTTCAAAACGGCAAACAGTTCGTCGGCAAAAGGTTCGGCGCCGCGGGTGACGTAGTGGGCGAGCTCGTATTTGCCACGGGCATGATGGGGTATGTCGAGACCCTCACGGATCCGAGCTACTTTGGGCAGATAGTCACGCAGACTTTCCCCCTCATAGGCAACTACGGCAAGACACCCGACGAGGAGAGCGAAAAGCCCTGGGTCTCGGCGTACATCGTGAGGGAGAAATGCGACGCGCCCTCCAACTTCAGATGTGAAAAGACATTGGACGAGTACCTTAATGAAAACGGCGTCGTGGGAGTATACGACGTGGACACGAGGGAGCTCACGAAGATTGTGCGTGAGAGCGGCGTCATGAACGCGGCTATCTCGTCTTCCCCCAAGCCCGACATGTCCAAGATTTCCGCCTATAGGATAAAGAACGCCGTAGAGGCGGTATCGTGCAAGGAGATGAAATGCTTTGGCGACGAAAAGGGAATTCGCGTGGTCGTCATGGACTGCGGCGCGAAGGACAACATCATAAGGGAGCTCGTAAGCAGGGGCTGTTACTGCATGAGAGTGCCTTTCGACTACAGCGCAGAGGAAATTCTCGCTTTAAATCCGCAGGGTCTCATGCTCGCGAACGGACCGGGAGATCCCGAGGACAACGTCAAAACCATTGAGACCATAAGAAAGCTCGCGGGGAAGCTTCCCATATTCGGGATATGCCTAGGACACCAGCTTTTCGCGCTCGCCATGGGCGGGAAGACCAAGAAGATGAAGTACGGGCACAGGGGAGTGAACCAGCCCGTCAAAAACGTCGAGACGGGCAGGGTTTACATCTCCTCCCAGAATCACGGCTACGAAGTCATATCTTCGTCCGTGCCGACGGGGAAGCTTTCCTACATAAACGCCAACGACGGCACGTGCGAGGGCTTCGACTACCCCGACATCAACGCGTACACCGTGCAGTTCCACCCGGAAGCCTGCGGCGGTCCGCACGACACGGAGTTTTTGTTCGACAAATTCATACTCAACATAAAAGAGGGGGTCTACCATGCCTAAGCGTGAGGATATAAAGAAGGTTCTTGTCATAGGCTCCGGCCCCATCGTCATCGGCCAGGCGGCGGAGTTCGACTACGCCGGAACGCAGGCGTGCAGAGTTTTAAAGGACGCTGGGGTGAACGTCGTGCTTTGCAACTCCAACCCCGCCACGATAATGACCGACGAGGCGCTCGCGGACGAGATATATCTCGAGCCGCTCACCGAGGACACTCTCGAGAGGATAATCATAAAGGAGCAGCCCGACAGCGTGCTCGCCTCGCTCGGCGGGCAGACAGGTCTCACGCTCGGGTGCAAACTCGCAAAGAGCGGATTTTTGGATGAGCACGGAGTGAAGCTTATAGGCGTAAACCTCGACTCCATAGACCGCGCCGAGGACCGGGAGCTTTTCAAAGAGACGATGGAAAAAATCCACCAGCCCGTCGTGCCCTCTGACATCGCGAACACCGTGGAAGGTTGCATAGAGGTGGCAGAAAGGATAGGCGGATATCCAGTCATCGTCCGTCCCGCGTACACTCTGGGCGGTGCCGGCGGCGGGGTCGCGTGGACCGAGGAAGACCTCCGACTCATCGCCCACAACGGACTCATGCTCTCGCCCATAACGCAGGTTCTCATAGAAAAATATATAGGCGGCTGGAAGGAGATAGAGTTCGAGGTGCTCCGTGACGGCGCGGGGAACGTCCTCACGGTCTGCTCCATGGAAAACTTCGATCCCGTGGGAATCCACACGGGCGATTCCATAGTAATTGCCCCCGCGGTGACGCTTTCCGACAAGGAATACCAGATGCTGAGAACCGCGTCTCTCGACATAATAACCGAGCTCAAGATTGAGGGCGGGTGCAACATACAGTTCGCACTCAATCCGGAGTCTTTCGAGTACTCCGTCATAGAGGTGAATCCGAGAGTGTCGCGCTCGTCGGCACTTGCGTCGAAGGCCACGGGGTATCCCATAGCCAAGGTCGCCGCGAAGATTGCCCTCGGCTACACTTTGGACGAGATAAGAAACGACGTCACGGGGAAGACCTTCGCGTGCTTCGAGCCGACTCTCGACTACGTCGTGGTAAAACTTCCCAAGTGGCCCTTCGACAAGTTCCTTTACGCGGGGCACGGTTTGGGTTCCCGCATGAAGGCCACGGGCGAGGTCATGGCGATAGGCACGAGCTTCGAGATGGCGATAATGAAGGCGGTGAGAGGTGCGGAAATAAACCTCGGCACTCTCAACATGCCCAAGATGAAGGATTTCACTACGGAGGAGATAGAGGAAAAACTGCACGAGCTCACGGACGAAAGGCTTTTCGTTGTCTTCGAGGCGCTTAAAAGAGGGATAACCGTCGAAAAGATTCACGAGATAACCATGATAGACGAGTGGTTCCTCTGTAAGCTTTTGAATCTCATAGCCTATGAAAACGAGATAGCGGGCATAAAGATAACTTCCGATCAGTACCTTCGCGGGAAAAAGCTCGGATACCCGGACGCCGAGTTGGAAAAAATCTCCGGAAACAAAATTCCCGCCCACAGGAGAGCCGTCTTCAAGATGGTAGACACCTGCGGCGCGGAATTTTCCGCGGAGACGCCGTATTTCTATTCGACGTACGATGAAAAGGAGCACGACGAGGCCGCCGGATTCGTAAAGCAGAGCAAAAAGAAGAGAGTTATAGTCATAGGCTCCGGTCCCATCCGTATAGGCCAGGGGATAGAGTTCGATTACTCGTCCGTTCACTGCGTATGGGCGCTCAAAAAACTCGGGTACGAAGTCGTCATAATAAACAACAATCCCGAGACCGTTTCGACGGACTTCGACACGGCGGACAGGCTGTACTTCGAGGCACTGACACCCGAGGACGTCCAAAACGTCATAGACATAGAAAAACCTTACGGCGCCGTCGTGACCTTCGGCGGGCAGACGGCAATAAAACTTTGCGGATACCTCAACAAAGTCGGGGTCCGCATAATGGGTACGCCCGCGGACAGCGTGGACCTCGCGGAGGACAGGGAAAGATTCGACAAACTTCTCGAGCAGTTCTCCATAACGCGTCCCAAGGGGCTCACCGTCATGACCAAGGAGGAGGCGATAGAAGCCGCGGAGACGCTCGACTACCCCGTCCTTTTGAGACCTTCCTACGTCATAGGCGGGCAGAACATGACCATAGCCTTCACGAGAAACGACATAGAAAGGTACATGGACGTCATTTTGTCGCAGAAAATCGAGAACCCGGTTCTTTGCGACAAGTACATAATGGGGACCGAGCTCGAAGTCGACGCCATATCGGACGGCGAGGACGTTCTCATCCCCGGAATAATGCAGCACATAGAAAGAGCGGGCGTTCACAGCGGCGACTCCATAGCCGTGTATCCCCCTTACAATCTTTCCGACGCCAATCTCAAAAGGGTTGTCGATGTCGCGATAGAGCTTACGCTCTCTCTTAAAACCAAGGGACTTATCAACATACAGTTTCTCATCTATCACAGTGAGCTCTATGTCATCGAGGTGAACCCGAGGGCGTCGAGGACCATTCCGTACATTTCAAAAGTCACAGGAGTCCCCATGGTGGATCTTGCGACGAAGATTATGGCGGGGCAGAAGCTCAAAAAACTCGGCTACGGCACGGGGCTCTATCCCAACTCGCCGTACGTGGCGGTCAAGGTCCCCGTCTTTTCCTTTGAAAAGCTCAACGACGTGAACTCGCAACTCGGTCCCGAGATGAAGTCGACGGGCGAGGTTCTGGGGATAGGCAAGACCATAGAGGAGGCACTTTTCAAAGGGCTCGTTTCCGCGGGGTTCAACATGAACCAGCCCACGAAAGAAACCGGGATTTACTTTACGATAAACGACCAGGACAAGTTTGAGATAGTGAACATCGTCAAAAAGTTCGCGGATTTGGGACTCAAATTCTTTGCCACGAAGGGCACGGCTAACGTCATAAGGAGTCTCGGGCTTGAGTGCACCGACGTCGCGAGGATTTCGACGAACGACGAGATATTCAAGCTCATGGACGAGGGGAAGATAGATTACGTGGTTTACACGGGCAAGACGGACGTCGAGTCCATAACCAACTACATCTCGCTTCACCACCACGCGATACTTCTCGGAATCACCGTTCTCACGTCGCTCGACACGGCGAACGCGCTCGCGGACTGCATAGCGGGAAGGTACAATGAGTTCAACACGGAGCTCGTGGACATAAACAACCTTCGCACGGAGAAACTCAAGTTCAACTTCACCAAGATGCAGAGCTGCGGGAACGATTACGTCGTGTTCAACAACATGTGCGGGATAATAACATGCCCGGAGTCCCTCGCTATAAACATCGCCGACAGGCACTATGCTATAGGCGGGGACGGGATAGTGCTAATAGAGGAGTCGGACAAAGCCGACGCCAAGATGCGCACGTTCAACAAAGACGGGAGCGAGGGTGGCGCCGCGGCGAACGCAGTGAGGTGCGTCGCGAAGTTCCTTTTCGACAAAAAGATAGTTAACAAGACCACCATGACGATAGAGACGGAGTCGGGGGTAAAGACCCTGTACGTCAATTCCTTTAACAACGTTGCGAGCTCGGTACTCGTGGACCTCGGCAAAGTGGATTCCAAGGACGTCACCGAGATGAAGGTCGACTTTAACGGGAAAACCTACGACGCCGTTTACACGGAACTCGGATACCCGCACTATGTGGTTTTCTGCGACAAGGTGGACGAGATGGACCTTGAAGGCCTTTACAGACAGTTTGCCAAAAAGGTAGATTTTTCAAGGGACACGCTCGTGGAGGTCGTAAGGGTCGTGAACGCTCTCACCGTCAAGATGCGCGTCTGGGACAGGATAAACGGCGAGGTCACGGCCTGCGGGACCGCGGCTTCCGCGGTGACGGTTGCGGCTGTCACAAAGGGACTATGCACCAAAGGCGAGATTATAACCGTCAAACTTCCCGGCGGAGACCTGTTCGTAAAATACGGGGAAGACGGCGGTGTCGAATTGGACGGACCCGTAAAACAGTCATACTGGGGCACACTCGAGATATGATTTATTTGGACAACGCCGCGACCACGAAGCCGGACGCGGAGTGTTTGAAAAAAGCAAAGAAATACCTTTACGAGGATTTTTACAACCCTTCCTCCGTGTACAAAGAAGGGTACGATTTGAAGCTCGACCTTCTTGCCGCGAAAGAGGAAATAATTTCGCACATCGCAAATCCCAGGGATTTCGATTTGATTGTGACGTCCTGCGGCACGGAGGCCGACAACCATGCGCTTTTTTGCGGGGCCAAAAGAGGGAACGTCGTCACGACTATGGGCGAGCATTCCGCGGTTTACAACGCGGCAAAGGAGCTTTCCCAGCGGGGCACGGACGTGAGGTACGCGAAACTTACGAAGGACGGTTCGGTGGACGTCGACGATTTATTGTCCCTTGTGGACGAAAAGACATCGCTCGTAAGCTGCATACACGTCAACAACGAGACGGGCGCGGTGAATGACGTCAACGCCATCGCTTCCGCGGTGAAAAAGAAAGCTCCGGGCGCCCTGTTCCACTCTGACGGCGTGCAGGCCTTCGGCAAGGTGCCTTTCAGAATCGGGAAAGACGTCGACATGTATTCGGTCTCCGCGCACAAGATTGGCGGCATGAAGGGGTGCGGCGCACTTTTTAAAAAAAAGAAAATCTCCATTAAACCGTACATATTCGGCGGCGGACAGGAAGGTGGCATGCGCTCCGGTACGGAGAACGTGTTCGGCATAAAGATGATGCAGTATGCCGCGGCAAAAAGATTCGCGCATTTGGAGGAAAACTACGAAAGGGCCACGCATATGCGCGAGCTTCTTCTAAAAACTTTGGACGGAAAGCTTTTCAAAATAATATCTTCCTACAAGGCATCCCCATACATAGTCTGTGTCTCCGCAACGGGCGTTCGCGGTGAGACGATAGTGCACGAAACGGGGGACAAAGGGCTTCTCATCGGCTCCGGCTCGGCGTGTTCTTCCAACGAAAAGAAAAGATATTCGCGCGTTATCCTGGCGTGCGGAATTGCCGAGGCCGATGCGGACGGTATCCTGCGAATCAGTTTTTCCCCGGATACCACGGAAAACGAGACGAAAGAGTGCGCGAAAATACTCAACGAGACGGTAAAAAACAGAAAAGAGATTATGGGATGACGACCGTAATAATCATAAGATACAGCGAAATATATCTGAAGGGCAAGAACCGCGGTTTTTTTGAGAGACTTCTCGAGGAGAACATCTCAAAGGCCCTTAAAGGCATAAAGTGCGAAAGGGTCAAGCAGAGCGGCAGATACCTTTTGGATGGCTACGACGAGGAAGACTCGGAAGAGATTTTATTCAGGCTCGGCAGGGTATTCGGCATACACGACATGTCCGTCGCGGAAAAAGTGCCCTCCGACATGGACGAGATTCTGAGAGCTTCTTTGAACGTCTGCGAAGAGGAAGGGTCGTTCAAAGTTTTGTGCCAGCGCGCGGACAAGTCATTTTCTCTGAACTCCATGGAAATCTGCGCGGAGATAGGCGGAAAAATTCTGGAGGCGAGGCCTAATCTCACCGTGGACATTCACGAGCCGGATTTTTACGTGAACATCGACGTAAGGGAGAACGGCACGTCGCTCGTATTCAAGGACCGCGTCAAGGGTCCCGGAGGGATGCCCGTGGGTACCGCGGGGAAGGGGCTTCTTCTTTTATCCGGCGGTATAGACAGCCCGGTCGCGGGGCACATGATTGCGAAACGCGGCATGAAGGTGGACGGCATGCACTTCCACAGCTATCCGTACACCAACCTTCAGGCGAAGGAGAAGGTCATAACCCTCGCTAAAAAGCTGTCGCCGTACACAAGCGGGATGACGCTCTACATCGTCAAAGTCACCAAAATTCAGGAAGAGATTCATAAGAAATGCAACGGCGACTACATGGTGACGCTTCTTCGGCGCTTCATGGTGAGGATTGCCGAGATTGTCTCACAAAAAGACGGCGCGCAGTGCATAATCACAGGGGAGAGCCTCGGACAGGTCGCAAGTCAGACCATTGAGGGCATGACTTCCACAGGTTCGGCGACCACCTTGCCGATTCTTCGTCCGCTCGTCGGTTTCGACAAGGAAGAGATTATAGAGCGTGCGAAGGCCATAGACACGTTTTCGACGTCCATAGAGCCTTTCGAGGACTGCTGTACGGTGTTTCTTCCCAAACACCCCGTCATTCATCCCAGGCTTTCCGACATACTTAAGGAAGAAGCGAAACTTGACGTCGCGGCTCTCGTGGAAGAGGCCGTGGCGGATATAGAGGTTTTAAGTCTTTGACATGGAGAAACATTACCACATAGTCACGTACGGCTGTCAGATGAACGTACACGACTCGGAACGCATAGCCGGGATGCTCATAGAGCTCGGATACAGCGAGGCCCCTTCTTTGGAGGAGGCCGATATAATAGTGTTCAACACCTGCTGCATAAGGGAGAACGCGGAGAACCATTTCTTCGGAAACCTCGGCGCGCTCAAAGCCCTCAAGCGCGAGAAAAAGGACCTCATCATCGCCGCGGGCGGGTGTCTCACGCAGCAGAAAGGCATGGCCGAGACCGTGCACAAAAAGTTTCCGTTCGTGGACATAGTCTTCGGGACGCACAATTTGGGGAAACTCAAAGACTACATACTCCAAAAACGCGACGGGTACAAGAAATCGATAATCAGGATAGACGAGGACACCGGAGTCATATACGAGGGAAGCTCTTTCAGAACGAGCTATCCGAACGCCTGGGTGAACATAACCTTCGGCTGCAACAACTTCTGCACGTACTGCATAGTGCCGTACGTCAAGGGCAGGGAGCGTTCGAGAAAGAGCGAGAACATTCTCGCGGAGTGTCGTCAGCTTTTGGATGAAGGATACGGGGAGATAACGCTTTTAGGTCAGAACGTCAATTCGTATAACAACGGTTCGGACGATTTGTCTTTCCCCGAGCTTCTGAGAAAGATAGGAGACATGGACGGAAAATTCCGTCTCCGTTTCATGACGAGCCATCCCAAAGATTTTTCCGAGGACATCGCCTTGGCCATTGCGGGAAGCTCGCACATCTGCGACTGCCTTCACCTTCCCGTGCAGAGCGGATCCGACAGAATCTTAAAGGCCATGAACAGGCACTACACTAGGGACGACTATCTTCGCAAGATAGACATCTTAAGAAAACATGTGCCGGACTGCGCCGTTACGACCGACCTAATCGTGGGATTCCCGGGCGAGACGGACGTAGACTTCAAGGATACCCTGTCTCTCGTGAAGGAGGTGGGGTACGCCTCGGCCTTCACGTTCGTATATTCTCCGAGAACCGGAACTCCAGCCGCGAAGATGGAGGGGCAGATTCCGGAGAACGTATCCAAGGCGCGTATAATGGAGCTTGTGGAGCTCGTGAACTCCCAGACGAGGACGATGTCAAAAAAATACATCGGGAAGACTGTGGAAATCCTCGTGGAAGACTATGACGAAAAACGGGGACTCTATCTCGGCCGTGACGAACACGGGCGGATGGGGTATTTTTCGAGCGACGAAGACGAGGTCGGAAACTTCGTGAACGTCAAAATAAACCACTCGAACGGCGTTTCAATCATGGGGGACAAAGTCTGATGGCACTCTCGCCTATGATGCAGCACTATCTGTCCGTTAAGGAGAAATACAAGGACTGTTTCCTTTTCTACAGACTCGGGGATTTCTACGAGCTCTTTTTCGATGATGCGAAAAAGGCCTCGGAGATTTTAGGTCTCGTCTTGACGGGTAAGGACTGCGGGCTTGAGGAGCGCGCACCGATGTGCGGCGTGCCTTATCACGCCGTGGACGCGTACGTGCAAAAAATCATAGAGGCTGGCGGAAAGGTAGCCATCTGCGAACAGCTCGAGGACCCAGCCACGGCGAAGGGGATAGTCGACAGGGGCGTCGTCAAGGTTATAACCGCGGGGACCGTCATAGAAGACCGGCAGCTCGAGGAAGGCGCGAACAGCTTCATATCCTCCGTCTACAAAAAGGGCGACGCAGTGGGGCTTGCCTGGGCGGACATCACGACGGGCGAGTTCTACTGCCGCGAGTTCGAGGGCGAAAGGTGCGTTGAAAAAGCCGTGTCCGAGCTTCAGAAAATATCCGTCAAAGAGATCATAGCGAACGGCGAGGCTTTCGCCACGTCAAACGAGATTTTGGAGGTCGAGAGGGGAGTTCTTCCGAGGTTCACAGCGTATCTGGATCTCGCGTACTACGAAAAGACGGCGGAGGAGTCACTCATGAAGCAGTTCTGCGTAAAAACTCTCGAGCCCTTTTCGGTATACGGCAAAAAATACGCAATCTGCGCCGCCGGGGCGCTTTTACAGTATCTTAGCGACACGCAGATGAGAGCTCTCATAAACATAGACAACGTCGTCTTCGTTTCAGCCGGGGACTCAGTGGTCCTCGATTCCGCGGCCGTGAGAAATCTCGAACTCGTGAGATCTTTGTCCGAGGAGAAAAAGTACGGCTCCCTTTTGTGGCTCCTGGACAGGACGAAGACTGCTATGGGTGCGAGGCTTCTTTATTCGGCTCTTCTGTCGCCGCTTCGAGACGCGGGCAAGATTAACTACCGTCTGGACGGCGTGGAGGACCTTTACAACTCCGGCGTGGTGAGGCTGTCGCTCGGCGATTTGTTGAAGCAGATAAAGGATATAGAGCGGCTCACGGGCAAGATTTCCAACGGGAATTTGAATCCCCGCGACCTCGTGGCTCTTTCGCTTTCTCTCACCGTCCTTCCCAACATTAAATTCCAACTCGCGGGCTTCACCTCGGCCGTAATGCGCGACATCTCCGAGAGGCTTCACGACATGTCGGACGTCGTAAAGCTCATCTCGTCCGCGATTGTCGATGAGAGCACGCCGGTGACGACGAAGGACGGCGGGTTCGTCAAAGAGGGATACAGTGTGGAGCTTGACGAGCTTCGCGAGATAAGACGTAACAGCACGAAATACCTCACCGACCTTGAGAGCGACGAAAGGGAGAGAACCGGGATAAGGAATCTCAAAATCGGCTACAACAAGGTCATAGGCTATTACATAGAGGTCACAAACTCCTTTTTGGACAAGGTGCCGGAAAACTACATACGCAGGGCCACGCTCGCGGGTGGGGAGAGGTTCATAGTCCCCGAGCTCAAGGACATAGAGGACAAGATTTTGAACGCCGAGGAAAAGTCTGTGAAACTCGAGCAGAAGATCTTCGACGGGATAAAGGAGACTTTGAGCGGGAAGATATCGGAGTTCAAGGAGATATCCTCGGCGATAGCCCGTCTCGACGTCATCTGCTCTTTCGCCGAGGTTTCAAAAAACAACAAATTCGTGCGGCCAGAGATAGTCGTTGAGACCGAGCCCATGGAGATTAGGGACGGCAGGCACCCCGTGGTGGAGGCTCTTTCAAAGGAAAAGTTCATTCCAAACGACACGGCGCTCGATGAAGGCGAAAACCGCACGATAATTCTCACCGGGCCGAATATGGCGGGCAAGAGCACCTACATGAGACAGATTGCCGTCATAACCATAATGGCGCACATCGGCTGCTTCGTTCCCGCAAGCTCCGCCAAAATCCCTCTTGTCGACAGGATATTCACGAGAGTGGGCGCGAGTGACAATCTCGTGATGGACCAGAGCACCTTCATGGTCGAGATGATTGAGGTCGCATCCATTATTAAAAACGCCACAAAGCACTCGCTCCTCATTCTTGACGAGGTGGGACGCGGCACGAGCACGTACGACGGACTCGCGATAGCTTGGGCGGTCATAGAGCACATAACGGAAAGCATCGGAGCGAAGACCCTTTTTGCGACGCACTACCATGAGCTCACCGCGTTGGAAGACACCATGGAGGGCGTCAAGAACTACAAGATAGCCGTGAAGGAGATAAACGGTTCCATAGTCTTTTTGAGAAAGATAATGCGTGGCGGCACGAACAGGAGCTTCGGTATAGAGGTCGCGTCCTTCGCGGGCGTTCCCGCATGCGTTACGGACAAGGCCAAAAAGCTTTTGAAGACCATTGAAAAGGGCGGAGCGAAGATTTCCGCCGACGAGACGGACTCACCATCAGATGCGGCGCAGCTTTCCGAGACGGAAAAGATATTATCCGAACTCGACATGGACTCCGTATCTCCCATGCAGGCGTTCATGATACTTTCCGACCTGGTGGAGAAGGTTAAAAAATGAGCAAGATTAACATTCTGCCTCCCGAGGTGTACAATAGAATAGCCGCCGGCGAAGTAGTCGAAGGGCCTTTCAGCGTGGTGAAGGAGCTCGTGGAAAACGGCATTGACTCCGGCGCCACCGAAATCTCGATATACGTCGAAAACGCCGGCAAGTCAATGATACGCGTCGAAGACAACGGTTCCGGGATAGAAAAAGACGATTTGCCTTCCGCTTTTTTGCCGCATGCGACGAGCAAGATATCGAAGGCAGATGATCTCGACGGCATATCGACTCTCGGATTCCGAGGCGAGGCCCTCGCTTCGATAGCGTCCGTTTCTAAGTGCGAGATAGTCTCCGCGACCAAAGCTGGGGCGTATGCGATTTCCGCGGAGGGTCAGAATGTGGGTCCCGTGGAGTCCGCGGCCCTGGACAAAGGCACGAGGGTTTCCGTGTACTCGCTTTTTTACAACACTCCCGTGAGGGCGAGGTTTCTCCGCACGGACAAAAAGGAAGAGGGAGACATAACGTCGTGCGTCACGAGATTCATCCTGGGGAATCCGGATATATCTTTTAGGTACGTCGTGGACGGGAAAGAGAGACTGAGATCCTTCGGTGAGGGCCTCGACGAGGCCGTGGCGGAGGTCTACGGCGCGTCCACGATAGGACAGTGCTTCAGGATAAGCGCGAAGTCGCACGACATAGGCGTGCACGGTTTTATAGGCTCGCAGAACTTTTTCAAACCGAACAAATCCTATCAGAGCGTCTTTCTGAACGGCCGGAGCGTCGTGAACGGCACCATCCAGACGGCGGTGTCGTGTGCGTACCAGGCTTACGCCATGAAGCGTCAGTATCCGTTCTACGTGCTTTTTGTGGACGTCCCGACGGACTTTGTGGACGTCAACGTTCATCCCAACAAGTCCGACGTGAGATTCGCGGACGACAAGACCGTCTTTTCCGCGGTGTACAAAATAATCTCGTCCGTTCTGGACGGCACCACGGCGGCCGCGGACTTCGTCGCGGAGTCGGAAAGGCTCCCTTCCGTGAAATCAACGTTCAGGGACGCGCCCGCGAGGCCTTCGTACGGCGGCGAAAAGAAAACGACGGTAAATGACGTGCCCGCGAAAGAACCGGCGAAAGCCAGGGAGACGCCCGCATATCAAGGCGAAAGGCCTGCTCCGGATTTCGGAGACACATCGAAAGTAACTCCGAGGCCGAGAGCTGAGGTCGTGAGTGACACGGACGCCGCGGCGGCAACGAACGGCGCGAAGAAAAGAGAGGTGCAGCAGAGTATAATACTCAAGACGAGCACGTACGTGGGGTCGCTTTTCAACACGTTCATCATCTACGAGCAGGGCGACGACGTGTATCTCATAGACCAGCACGCGGCGCACGAAAGGCTGCTTTTTGACGAATACACGGAGAATGTGAAAACCCGCAAAGTGATGAGGCAGGGGATGCTTTTGCCGTACGTCTTCAACACGACGCCGCCGGAAACTGACTTTCTTACGGACAGGATTGAAGTAATTCAAAACATGGGCTTCGGCATCGAGCTTTTCGGCGAAAATTCGTTCAGAATATATGAGGTGCCGTCGGACCTTCAGGATATAGACCTCAAATCGTTCTTCGACGAGCTGCTCTCTTCCGTGAACTCCATGAAGGCGATAACTCTTGAAGATGTCCTGCGCGATAAAATTGCCATGACGGCGTGCAAGCACGCCATTAAGGGCGGAAACATCCTCACGCAGCAGGAGACGGACAGACTTTTTGAGATGCTCGGCGGCGACATGGGCCTCAAATGCCCGCACGGGAGACCCATATGCGTGAAGCTTACGAAATACCAGCTGGAAAAGATGTTCAAACGTGTGGTATAAATGTTTTAACATAAGACTTGTAAATCGACTTCGATATGCTATAATTTAAAAGTCAAACTAGATGTAATTTGTCGGTGTACGAAATGGGAACATATTTTAATTTGGGTAACGGAAGATTCCAGGACTGTTTGGACAGAAAAATTTTTGTCGACAAGAGCGGAATAATTGAATATACAAACGAGTGCATTTCTGAAAAAGAGAAGTATCTTTGTGTCACGCGTCCGAGAAGATTCGGCAAGTCGACGACGGCGAACATGCTTGTGGCCTACTACAGCCGTGGTTGCGATTCTCATTCTCAGTTTGACGGACTGGCGATTTCAAAAAGCGAAGGATATGCCGATTTTCTGAATACATTCAATCTCATACGTATAGACATGTCCAGGCTTTTGGGTGACTGGGGACCAAGATATACAATCGCGGAAATCCTTGACAATTTAAAACATCTGGTAATCTCCGAACTTGCCGAAGAATACCCTGATATAAAATATGAACGGCTTTCACTTACGGATTACATTGAAAAGATATACTCTGTCACCCATGTCCGTTTTGTATTTGTGATAGACGAATGGGATGCAGTTTTTCGCAGCAGAAAAGGCGACATCGTCGGACATACCGATTATATCGAGTTTCTCAATGCATTGTTGAAGGAGCAGGAGTACGTTGCGCTTGCGTATATGACGGGTATCTATCCGATTCGGAGATACGGCAACGAATCCGCACTCAATATGTTCAAAGAAATTTCCATGATGGATGCGGAGCCGATACAAACGTATACCGGTTTTACTCAGGATGAAGTCGAAAGCCTTTGCGACAAATTCGGACGTTCCTTTGTCACGATGAAATGGTGGTACAACGGATACAATGTCGAGGGGATTCCAATATACAATCCAAAAGCTGTCGATGAGGCCGTAAAAACCGGGGTATTCAAAAATTACTGGACTAAAACACAAGAATATGAGTCGTTAAAGGGATACATAGAAATAAACAGGTTCGGTATTCATGACGCGGTGGTGAATCTTCTCGCGGGCGACAAGGTCGGCATCGATGTTGCCGGTTTTTTCACTGACATAGAATCGTTTACGACCCGTGACGAAATACTGGCACTTCTCGTCCATTTGGGATATTTGACATTCGACTCCGCGACGAAAACAGTCTGGATTCCAAATCACGAGATTACCGATGAGTTCGATACGATTGTAAAGCAAATCAAACTGAAGACGGCCTTGAAGTCGGATGCAGAATCGGAAAAACTGTACAAAGCCACCCTCTCAAAGGACGCCGACACGGTCAACGACATCGTTTCGCGCATGCACCAAGAGAACTCGGACAGCTTTACGGTGGGGAATGAGATCTCGCTTAAAACCGTGATTTCACTCGCCTACTCATATGCGAGAGGGTATTACAGCATAGTCCACGAGATGCCTGTACTCGGAGGCAGGGCAGACTTCGTGTTCATCCCGACAGAAAGCTCGCCCGATTTACCGCTCATAATTATCGAAGCGAAAGACAATGATTACGACACCGCGGACGATGCGATAAAGCAGATAAGGAAGAACAAATACATGAACTGCCTACCCGCGTACAGGGGAAAGATTCTTCTCGTAGGTATAAGCTATAACACCGAGAGAAAGGAATACACTTCCGTTATAGAAGAAGAAGTTAAGACGCAAGAATACATATAATAATAAATCAGGGAGTAATATTGCTCCCTTTAAATTATAAAAAATGAGACAGGTTTTGGTCATATGCGGACCAACGGCGTCCGGGAAGACAGCACTTGCAGTTGAGTGCGCAAAAAGATTTGAAACTTCCATAATCTCCGCCGATTCACAGCTTGTTTACAAAGGCCTCGACATCGGCACAGCGAAGCCCACCGAGGAGGAAATGCGGGGGATAACTCACTATCTCATAGACGTCGTGGATCCTTTTTGCGAGTTCTCTGTGTCGGATTACAGAAACATGGCGAAGCCCGTCGTCGACGGGCTTATTTCCGAGGGGAAGGTCCCCGTCATATGCGGGGGAACCGGTTTTTACGTCAACTCGATTCTTTTCGACTTCAGCTACGGTAGCGTACCCAAAGACGAAGACGTAAGAAAAAAATACGAAGAGATTAAGGCCGAGAAAGGCTCGGAATATCTATATTCCCTTCTCGTCAGTGTTGACCCGGAGAGCGCGAAAACACTCCATCCTAACGACATAAAGAGAATTATTCGTGCGCTCGAGATATACGATGTGAGCGGACAGAAGAAGTCCGATTTGAACGACGGCACGACGGCGCTTTACGACTATCTCGCCGTAGCGATAAACTTCCCGAGGGACGTTCTCTACGAACGCATAAACGCGCGTGTCGACGATATGATGCAAAAAGGCCTCGTGGACGAGGTGAAAGGACTTATCGCGGACGGATACGGGGAGTGCATGTGCATGAAGGCCATAGGATATAAAGAGGTCGCGGAAGGGTTAAAAAACAACTGGGATTCAACTACTATGCGAGACATAATTGCACAAAACACGAGAAGATTCGCAAAAAGACAGATAGCGTTTTTCAAAAAACTTCCGGGGCTCGTATGGCTTAACCAGGAAGAGGCCACGGCGGAAAGAATAGAGGATTTGATGAATGCATAAGCTTATTTCGGAGTGCGAAAAAGACCTCAAGGAAAGGTTTGAATATATAGAAGACATCGCCTACCAAAACCAGGTCAAGGTCATAGAGGTCTTTCGCGAGGAGAAAATCGCCGTTAGGCATTTTGCGGGCACCACGGGCTACGGCTACGGCGACGATGGAAGGGACGCGCTCGGAAGGTGCTACGCCAAATCCTTCGGGGCGGAAGCGGGAATCGTGTCGCCGCACATTCTTTCCGGCACGCACGCCCTTACAATCGCGCTTTTCGGACTTTTAAGGCCCGGGGACGAGGTTTTGTGCATTACTGGCACGCCTTACGACACCCTTCGCGGAGTCATCTGGGGTGAGGGGAACGGTTCACTTAAAGATTATGGAGTGAAATTCGAGGTTGTTTCGCTCGCTTCTGGCGATAAGTTCGACAAAAATGCCATAAAGCTTAAAATTAATGCATATAAAGAGGTTAAAAATAATGCGTTAAAAGTCGTCTACATCCAGCGATCCCGCGGATACGAGCTTCGTGACGCGTTTTCCGTCGAAGAAATAGGCGATGTAATCAGCTTTGTGAGAGGTCTCGGTTTTGAAGGCTGCGTCTTCGTGGACAACTGCTACGGCGAGTTCGTCGAAAAGACCGAGCCTACTGACGTCGGCGCTGACGTAATCGTGGGTTCTCTTATAAAGAACCCGGGCGGCGGACTCGCGCCCACGGGCGGGTACATCTGCGGCAAAAAAAAATACATTGACTTAATCGGAAAGCGTCTCACGGCGCCCTCCATAGGTCTTGAGGTCGGGTCTTTCGAGCAAGGCTACAGGAATTTCTACGAGGGTCTCTTTTTGGCCCCGCACGTCGTGTCGCAGGCGATGAAGTGCAACCTCTTGATAGGACTCGCGATGGAAAGGCTCGGATACGAAAATTATCCTTCCATGGACAAGACCCCGTATGACATCACGAGGGCAATAAAGTTCGGCGACGAAAAGAAGATGCTTGACTTCGTGCGCGAGATACAGTACGCGTCGCCGGTGGACGGCTTCGTGACGTGCGAGCCTTGGGACATGCCGGGATACGACGACCCCGTGATAATGGCTGCGGGGACCTTCGTTTCGGGAGCCTCGGTGGAACTTTCCGCGGACGGGCCTGTGAAGCCCCCGTACATCGCATATTTCCAGGGCGGACTCACCTATGAACACGGGAAGTACGCTTTGGACAGGATCTTGGACAAGATAGGCTGATTTGATATGCGGGCATGTGCCCGTTTTTTCTTTTTACATATCCCGTTTAAGTATTTATAAAAGTATATAAGCCTTCTGTTTCGTTAAAGGTTCCGCATGCGATGCGAAAAGATGCTGTCGGCAGGTTTTCGAGGACTTATCGACGGGTTTTCGGACGTAAAATTCCGGTTTGAAATTTTAGTGAAATATTCATTTTTTCGGCCGTAACTATTGCATAAATGTATAAGATTCATTATAATATACGCATCGAGTGCATAAATGCATAAAATCGTTTGCGTCCGAGCGGTGTTCTCATGAAGGTCGGAATCTACTACAACAAAAACTATATATCCAATAATAAGTATTATTTAAATATTATTACGGATTATCTGGGCTCCCAGCCCGACGGATACAAAATCGTCGAGGGAGAGGGCGATCTTTCGGGCATCGGGATGCTCATGGTTTTGGGCGGCGACGGCACGATTCTGACGCTCGCCACGGCGTGCGCGGTGAGGGACATCCCCATAATGGGCATAAATTACGGGCACACGGGCTTTCTTGCCGAGTTCGACCGGACGCACGTCGAGGACGCACTCAAGATGCTTTCGAACGGTGACTACGACGTGGATTCGAGGAGCATGCTGGACATTTCGTTCAAGGGAAGACACTTTCTCGCTCTCAACGACATCGTCCTGCAGCGGTCCACGAACGGGAACGAGTTCGTCAACACGATAGACATCACGGCCGAGATAGACGGGACGCTCGTAGACAGGTTCACCGCGGACGGGCTCATTGTGAGTACGCCCACCGGGTCTACTGGATACTCTCTTTCTGCGGGTGGCTCGATTCTCACGCCAGGAATAAACGCCTTTATGCTGACTCCCATATGCGCGCACTCGCTTCATTCGAGACCGGTTGTTTTCAGCGACAAATCGGTTCTCAAACTCTACGGCGAGGACACGCACACGGCTATTAACCTCGTCGCGGACGGGAAGATACTGGAAAACACCCGCGGCGTGGACGAAATCACCGTCACGAAGTCGGAAAGTTTCGTGAGATTCATAACGCCCAGGGGGAGCAGCTTTTTCGAGAAACTTTTATTCAAACTCAACAAATGGAGCAAATAAACGGGGTAAACAAATCATGCGCAGATCCGCAAGACAGCAGGCTATTCTGGAAATAATAACGAGACTCGAGATAGAGACTCAGGAGGAGCTTTGCGACGAGCTCAACAAGATGAACTTCAACGTCACTCAGGCGACCGTGTCGAGAGACATAAAGGAGCTTCAGCTTTTCAAGGTGAACGGGGAGACCAAGAAGTACAAATACGCGTACGTGGACAAGGAGGACGAGGAAGTTTCCGGAAAGATGCAGAATCTTTTCAAAAACTGCACCCAGTCCATCACGGCGGCGAACAACCTCATAGTCGTCAAGACCATGATGGGCAACGGCGGGAACGCGGGCGTTTTCGTGGATTCTCTGGGGATTGAGGGAGTCATAGGGTGCGTCGCGGGTGTGGACACGCTTCTCATCGTTGTCGACAGCAACGAGCGCACGCCGTACGTTCAGGACAAACTGAGAGAGTACCTTCTCTGATGCTTTCGGGACTTCACATAAAAAACATCGCCCTCATAGACAGGGCGGACATAGAGTTCGGGGAAGGGCTCAACGTCCTTTCCGGTGAGACCGGCTCGGGCAAGTCGGTCATTTTGGACTGCATAAACTTCGTTCTGGGTTCCAAGGCGGACAGGAACATGATCCGCTCCGGCGAAAACGAGGCACAGGTTACGGCGGAGTTTGAGGTTGAGGAAGGAAGCTACGCTGCGGAAAAGCTTCGCGAGTTCGACATCGACTGTGAGGACGGTGGCATAATAATTTCGAGGAAATATTCCCAGGACGGGAAGGGATCAATAAAGGTGAACGGCAACGCCGTGACCGCGGCCATGCTCAAGGCCGTCACCATGCACCTCGTTGACGTTCACGGACAGAGCGAACATTTCTTTCTTCTGGACGAAAAGAACCAGCTCAAGGTCATAGACGACCTCTGTCGCGATGAAAGTGCGCCCGTGATGGGGAGACTTTCGGCGCTCGTCGGGGAAAAAAGGGAAATAAGGCGCAAGGTAAAAGAGATAGGCGGCGATGAGGCCCAGAGGGAGCGGGAGATTGACCTTCTCTCCTTCCAGATGGAGGAGTTGGAAAAGGCTAATCTTTCCGAGGGCGAGCTCGATGAGCTTTTGGAAAAAAGACACATCTTCAACAACGCGGAAAACATAGCGACCTCAATAGGAGAGGCGAAAGCCGCCATAGACGACGACGGGGGATGCACCGAGTCGCTCTCGCTCGCGATAAAAAAGATAGCCTCCATAACCCGGTTCTCCAAATTATATGAGGAGCTTTTGGACAGGCTGGAGACGATAAGCTCCGAGCTCGACGACGTAGCGTCTCTCGTGAGCGAGCTCTACGACGGTCTCGACTTCGACGCGGATGAGGCGGAAAGGGTGGACGAGAGAATCTCGTTCATCCGCTCGATTTTAAGAAAATACGGTTCCACCGAGGAGGCCGCGATTAAGTACCTCGAGGACGGTAAAAAGAGGCTCGATCTTCTCCTTTCCAGCGATATGCTCATGCAGCGCTACACGAAAAGGCTTGCCGAGCTCGACGACGCGATTTACGCCGCTTGCAGGGAACTTACCGATATCCGCAAAAGATACGCGGAGGACTTCTGCGGGAGAGTCGAGGGCGAGCTCAAATCTCTCAACATCCCGGACGCCAGGGTGGAAGTGGCCTTCGAGCAGTACGACGAAAAAAGTGCCGAGCTTCTTTCCGAAAACGGCTCCGACAAGGTTTCGTTCATGTTCTCCGCGAACAAAGGGGAACCGTTAAAGCCTCTCAGCAAGGTAATTTCCGGCGGCGAGATGTCGAGGTTTATGCTCGCCGTGAAAACCCAGATAAAGACCGATCCAAAGGACATTTCGACGTACATCTTCGACGAGATAGACGCGGGAATTTCCGGACGCACCGCGAACACGATGGCGGAAAAGTTCATTGAGATTGGGAAGCGTACGCAGATTCTCTGCGTGTCGCACCTTCCGCAAGTCAGCGCGGCGAGCGACAGCCAGTATCTCATATATAAAGAGGGTGCGGAGGGCAAGACGGTCACACGTTTAAAGAGACTTTCCGACGAGGAAAAGATAGACGAGATAGTGCGTCTCACGGGCTCCATAGACTCCAAGGCCGCGAGGGACCACGCAAAAGAGCTCGTAGAGGAGTTCCGTCACTGAAGGGCGCCGCGTGCGCTTTTTATTTTGCTTTGAGAGCGGGACGGAATTTTACCCTTGTTTACAATATGTGGACGGCGGCCGGCCAGCGGTTTCCATATATGGGCATAGGTACACTAATTTCTTGACGGAGCCGGGGCGAATCTGCTAAAATCATGAAGTATAACGAAGTTTGCGAGGCATGACATGAACGAACGCTCAACACTGTGCATAAAAAAAGGAGAACTCGTCATAGGCGGGTGTAAAGCGACCGAACTCGCGAAGGAGTTCGGGACGCCTCTCTATGTTTTCGACGAGGACTACATACGAAAGATGATGTCCCTTTACAAAGGCGCGATAGAAAGGCACTATTCGGGGAACGGTCTTCCGCTTTACGCGTCCAAGGCATTTTCGTGCCTTGCGATGTATAAAATGGCGGATTCAGAGGGGCTCGGCGTGGACGTCGTGTCGGGCGGGGAGCTTTACACAGCGCACATGGCGGGCTTTCCCATGGAGAAGGTCTATATGCACGGCAACAGCAAGACGGACGAGGAGCTTAAGATGGCCGTGGATTACGGCGTAGGGACGATGGTTCTGGACTGCCTGGAGGAGGCATTGATCCTTGACCGGCTCGCGCGTGAAAAGGGAATAAAACAGAACGTCCTCATAAGGGTGAACCCCGGCGTGGAGGCACACACGCATAAATACGTGCAAACTTCCCGGCCGGACAGCAAGTTCGGCTTCCCCGTGGCGGACGGGAGCGCGCTGCGGTTCGTGAGAGAGATATTAAAGTTCGAAAATTTGAACCTACTCGGCTTCCACTGCCACATCGGCAGCCAGATTTTTGAGAAGCAGTCCTTCGTTTTGGCGGCGCAGAAGATGATGTCGTTTGTTGCCGTGGTGCAGGAGATGACGGACTATGAGGCCTCGGTCATCGACATCGGCGGGGGATTCGGGATATACTATACTGACGAGGACCCGCGCCTTACGGAAGAGGACTACGAGTCTTACGTCGAGGCGATAGCGGAGACTCTGAAAAGCGAGGCGAAAAGGCTCGAGATAAAAGAGCCGTACCTTCTTCTGGAACCCGGAAGATCCATTGTCGGCGAGGCCGGGGTGACACTTTACACCGTGAACACCGTCAAAGACATCCCGAGGCTTAAAAGATACGTCGCAGTGGACGGCGGCATGGGTGACAACCCCAGATATGCCCTGTACCAGTCGAAATACACTGTTCTTTGCGCGAACCGCGCGGACGCGGCCACCGAACAGATTGTGTCGATAGCGGGGAAATGCTGCGAGAGCGGCGACATCGTGGCGGCGGACGTAGCCTTACCGGAAGTAGGAAGAGGCGACATTCTCGCGGTGCTCTCCACCGGGGCGTACAACTATTCCATGGCGTCCAACTATAACAGGAACACAATTCCGGGTGCGGTTCTCGTCAAAGACGGGAGGGCAGAGACCATAATAAAGAGACAGAGCCTTGACGACCTCGTGTGTCTCGATGTTGTGCCGGAGAGCTTTGAGAAGTCATGGGTTACTTTATAGAGATACTGCTCTGGCTCGCGGCGGCGCTTCTCGCGGCCGTGGTGGTCTTTGTGCCGCATTATTTCGCGCACGCCTATGCAGCGTACAAATGCGGGGACTACATGCCCAAAGCGTACGGAAGGGTGACGCTCAACCCCATGAAACACTTCGACGTGTTAGGCTTTATTATGCTCGCGCTCGTGGGTTTCGGCTGGGGCAAACCTCTCGAGGTGAATCCGTCCAACTTCCGACACTACAAAAGGGGACTGGTGACATACGGGATAGCGGGGATGATTACCAACTTCGTGGTCGCTATCTTTTGTTACGCCCTTTACGCGCTCGTCGTCGCGTACATGAAAAGCTCTTACCTCGAGTATTTCCTTTACACGCTCTTTTTGCTGATGTACTCGAGGAGCATGTACTTTTTCGTGATAAATTTATTGCCGTTTCCTCCGCTGGACGGATACATCGTGGTGGAGGCCGCGACGAAGCCATGGAACAAGTTCCGTGAGTTTTGCGCGAAATACGGACAGACGATATTTCTCGTCCTTATAATAGAGTGCTTCGCGTGCAGGATTCTGTCGGAGTTTCTACCCGTCATAAACTACGCGAACATTCTGGGATACATAGGCTATTTTGCGACGGACTACGTCGGCTGGCCGATAATGAAGCTTTGGAGCCTCGTTATACCGATATAGGGAAGGTGCCGAATGGCTGAAGAAGAAGATAACAAAACGGAAGAAACCAAAGACGAGACCGCGACCGAAGCAGTATTCGAGTCGGACGTCGACTACACGACTGTCCTCGACAATTTCGAAGGTCCTCTCGATCTTCTTTTGCACCTCATAAACACGGCGAAGATAAACATAGAGGACGTTTTCGTGTCCAAGGTCACGGATCAGTTTCTTTCCTATATAGACTACATGAAGTCTCAGCCGAGCCGTGACGTCGACAAGGAAAGCGAATACCTCGCGATAGCCGCGCAGATAATATATCTCAAATCCAAGAGCATGCTTCCTTCCATTGACGAGTATGAGGAGGACTATGTGACTCCTTTGGACGAGGAACAGCAGGAGTTCATAGACAGGCTCAAAAAGAGACAGCTCGAGCTCATCCGCGAGGAAGCGGAAAAGCTAAAAGAGCAGGAGATGTTCGGTTTTGTCTACAAAGACCCCGAGGACAAGTTCATGACTCCTAAGGTGGTGTACAGGGACCTCACGGTTGACGGGCTTTTACAGGCGTTCGCGAGAATGATGCTCAGAAATGAGTCTCTCAAAAGGGAAGAGGAAAGCTCGCAAAAGGAGATTCCCAAGGACATCTACACCGTTGCGGACAAGATACGGTTCATAAGGGGTTGCGTCATAGAAAAAGGGGAGATTGCCTTTGAGTCGCTTTTTGACAGCTATTCCAAAAACGAGGTCATAACGACCTTTCAGGCCATCTTGGAGATGCTCAAGCTCCAGTACATCATGGTGGAGCAGGAGGACGAGTTTTCCGACATAACAATAAAGCTTAACCCCGAATGGGATTTGAAGGAGGTGGAAGATGAAGAAATTGAGCAATACGATTGAGGCCCTAGTCTTCGCCTCGGGCGACCCCGTGCCCGTCAAATACATTGTCGAAAAGCTCGGCGTCTCCGCGAAGGAAGTGAACGCCGCGATAGACGAACTCAAGCTAAAATACGACGACGAGAGTGGCATTATGCTTCAGGTCTTCGACGGAAAGCTCCGTTTCGCGTCCAGTCCCAAATACAAGGACGAAATCTCCGCGGTAATCACTCCGATTGTCGAAAAAGAGTTCACGAAGACCATATTGGAGTGCTCTGCGCTCATAGCGTATAAGCAGCCCGTGACGCGTTCCGAGCTTGAGGACATAAGGGGGACGAGCTGCGACTACGCCATACACACACTTTTGGATCTAGAGATGATAGAACCGTGCGGGAGACGCGACACAATAGGAAAGCCGATTGAGTACCGCACCACCCCGAAGTTTCTCGTGCGCTTCGGTCTGAACTCCATAGAGGACCTTCCCGATTACGACGAGCTAATGGCGCAGATAGCGGAAACCAACAGCAACCTTGCTCCGGCCGAGGACTCGACATATCTTTACAGGAAGGACGAGTACGTGGAAGGGGAGGACGAAGGCGATGCGAAATCTTCCAGAAAGTCCGGAAAGAGAAAGCAAAAAGACGACGACATAGGAAAGGCGGATTCCGACGTTCCGGAGTTTCTGTCGAACGAGGAGATAGTCATAAAGATAGACTGATTGACGATTTCGATATTTTTTGTGTCGCCACAATGGCCCCAGATGTGGGGTCTTTTTTAATTTACGTAAGAAACAAATTTTTAAAATATTTGAAAAACCCGGTAAAAAGATTTCAATCTTTTTGAATATATGCTAAAATAAACAAAAAATATAAACAATAATCATGGCATGTGAATGAGAGGACTATTGCTTCTTTCCGGCGCGACAGCGGGCGTCATCACGATACTTTGCATACTCGTGGTGTTTCTTCTTATCCTAATCGCTCTCGCGGTAAAAGAACGTAAAATGCGCTCGGGCTATAAAAAACTCAACAGAAAAATCTCGGAAAGGGAGTCAGCGGGGAGATTTTCCCGAGTCTTTAAAAGGCTCCCGACTTTGGATGTGGCGAAAAAACTTTTCGGAAAAAATCCGAGACAGATGGGGGCGGAGTATATCTGGACGTGGAGGTCCGTCAAAAGAAACGGCAGAAAGGCCAAAATCGTTGCCGTCTCTGAGGACGGAGTCAAGATTACCGGGATTTCCCTGATTGAGCCAAAGTTCGCTAAAAACGCGCGGGTTCGCGAAACAGATTCGGAAGAACTTTACGGGGACGCAACTTTATGCGCCTCAAAGAGCACCTATGACAGCTTTTTGGAAGGAATGACCCCCGACGAGTTTTTCGCCATGAGAAAAAGGACACACTCGTCCGTCACTGGTGTCTACGTCCTCTATAATGTTACAAAGAATATGTACTACGTCGGACAGAGCGGTAATGTTTTCAACCGGGTGAACAACCATCTCACTGGTAAGGGAAACGGCGACGTCTATGCGGACTACAAGAGCGGCGACGAGTTCTCCGTAAAGATAGTTTCTCTCACGGACAGCGGTTTAAAGAGCCTGGACGACCTGGAACGAGCCCTCATAGAAAGGTACGGTGCTTTTTCCGGGGGATACAACAAGACCCGCGGTAATGGCACGGCTTACGCTTACGACTAATTGCTTGTAATTTTGTTTTGCATTTTGTAAAATTGACCCATAGAAGGTAATCGGACGGCGATATGAGAATAAACAGATATCTCGCCTCCGCAGGACTCGCATCTAGAAGAAAGTGCGACGCGCTCGTGGAGGAAGGGAAGGTAACGATAAACGGAAAACCCGCACATCCCGGGTCCGAGGTTTCGGAGTTCGACGACGTTCGCGTTGACGGGCAGAAGGTTATGCCGAGAGAGGAGGAGTATTACATGCTCTACAAACCGAAGGGTTGCATCTCCGCGGTTTCGGACGACAGGGGCAGAAAGACGGTTCTGGAGTATCTTCCCGATGGCGTTGGAAGGGTATATCCCGTGGGTAGACTCGACTATGACAGCGAAGGGCTTCTTATTCTCACGACGGACGGAGACCTCGCACAGCGGCTCACTCACCCATCGAACGAGGTATCCAAGACATACATCGCAAAAGTCGAGGGTGTCGTCACGGAGACCGACCTCAACCCCATACGGAGCGGAATAGAGATAGAGGGACATCTTACCAAAAAGTGCAGGGCGCACGTCGTGGAGACGAACAAAAACTACACGAAGATTGAGCTCGTTCTCAAAGAGGGCAAATATCACGAGGTGAAGAAGATGTTCGCGTCCATAGGCCACGAGGTGATTCTTTTGAAGCGCACAAAGATAGGTGAGCTCCGGCTTTCCGGGCTCGAAAGAGGCGAGTGCAGGAAACTTTCTCTTGAAGAGGTTAACTACTTAAAGACGCTGTAGGAGGCTTTGATGCAGCACGTTATTGGCACGGAGTGCATTCTTTACGACAGGCTCTGCACGGGTTGCGGGGAGTGCGACATGTGCGATTTGGACCCCGAAAAGGTTTGCGACAACTGCGGGAAGTGTCTGGACCTCGGCGACTACTCCGGGATAATGATAGACGCAATAATCACCGAGCCGAGCGGCGCGAAGGGCGACGGAAAAGAAAATAAATGACGTGCGCGGGGGAGTTATGACCTCCGTTTTGTTTTGTCTTCTTTGTGTGCGTATGTTTCATTTTGCTCCGCCTCACAAAAATTTCACGATTAAATATTGACTTGAATGTGTCAAATTGCTATAATTTTAGTTGAAAGAAAAAAATTTCAAAAACAAAATTTTTCGGAGGAAAATTTTTTATGGCTAATGTACGTGTTGCTATAAACGGCTTCGGACGCATCGGACGTCTTGCCTTCAGGCAGATGTTTGAGGCAGAGGGCTACGAAATCGTCGCTATAAACGATTTGACGTCGCCCGCAATGCTCGCGCACCTTCTGAAATACGATTCCGCGCAGGGGCGTTACAAGTACGCAGACTCCGTGATCGCCGGTGAGGATTCCATAACCGTCAACGGGAAGAAGATCACCATCTACGAAGAGAAAGACGCAGCCAACCTTCCTTGGGCAGAGCTCAAAGTCGACGTAGTTTTGGAGTGCACCGGGTTCTACACCTCCAAAGCAAAGGCTGAGGCACACATCAAGGCCGGCGCCAGAAAGTGCGTCATCTCCGCACCCGCGGGAAACGATCTTCCCACAATCGTTTACGGCGTGAACGAGAAGACCCTCAAGGCAACGGATACAGTCATTTCCGCTGCATCCTGCACCACGAACTGCCTCGCACCCATGGCCGACGCCCTCAACAAGTTCTGCAAGATCAAGAAAGGGTACATGACGACCATCCACGCGTACACCGGCGACCAGATGGTTCTCGACGGACCTCACAGAAAGGGTGACCTCAGAAGGGCCAGAGCCGCTGCCTGCAACATCGTTCCCAACTCTACGGGAGCAGCTAAGGCCATAGGGCTTGTAATCCCCGAACTCAACGGCGTTCTCGACGGTTGCGCACAGCGTGTTCCCGTATGCACGGGGTCGCTTACGCAACTCATCGCCATCTGCGAAGGCAACATCGACGCAGATTCCGTAAACAACGCAATGAAGGCAGCCGCTTCCGCAACGTACGGATACAACACGGACGAGATAGTCTCCAGCGACGTCATCGGAATGACCTACGGGTCTCTCTTCGACGCCACCCAGACGAAGTGCATGCCCATGGGCGACGGCACGACCCTCGTAAAAGTGGTTTCCTGGTACGACAACGAGAACTCATACACGTCCCAGATGGTAAGGACGATAAAGTACTTCTCCGAGCTCAAATAATTCAAATCGACAAATACAACGCGGCCTGGGGCGTAAAGCTTCCGGGCCGTATTTATGGAAATTATCATGGACAAAAAGACACTGCAGAACTTCGCCGCCCTAATAGTCGACATGGGCGTGAACGTGCAAAAAGGCCAGGAGGTGCTGGTTCGCTGCGATGTAGGCAACCCCGAGTTCACCGCAATGGTCGTGGAGGAGTGTTACAGACGCGGAGCGTCGTACGTCAAAGTCGAGTTCTCCTACGGACCCATACAGAAGCTTTCCTACAACTACAGGACCATTGAATCTCTATCCGGGGTGAACGCCATGGACCTCGAGGTACAGAAATGGCAGGCCGAGTCTCTTCCCTGCCGCATCTGGCTTGACAGCGATGACCCGGACGGACTTGCGGGGGTGGACACCGAGAAGATGGCCAAGGCCAACATGGCGAGGTCAAAGGTTTTCAAACCGTATAGGGACATAATGGAGAACAGGAACCAGTGGACCATAGCGGGAGTACCTTCCGTCGCCTGGGCGAAGAAGGTTTTCCCCTCCCTTTCCGACGAAGACGCCGTGGAAAAGCTCTGGGAGGCCATAATCAAGTGTTCAAGGGCCGACAAAGACCCTATAAAGGCGTGGGTGGAGCACAACGTCAATCTCCAGAAAAGGTGCGACTTCATAAACTCGTACAACTTCGAGTATCTCGAGTACGAAAGCTCCAACGGTACGAACCTCAAAGTCGGACTCAACCCCGCCGCACAGTTTCTGGGCGGGAACGAGAAGACGCTTCAGGGCGTCGTATTCAACCCCAACATTCCTTCCGAGGAACTTTTCACGTCCCCTCTGAAGGGCTCCGCAGAGGGTGTCGTGTATGCCACAAAGCCGCTTTCCTACAACGGGAAGGTCATAGAGAACTTCGGCTTCGAGTTTATGGATGGAAAGGTGGTGAGGGTCATCGCCGACAAGAACAAGGACGTTCTGGAGCACATGATACGCATGGACGACGGGGCGTGCTACATGGGCGAGGTCGCGCTCATAGGTTACGACTCCCCCATAAACAACACCGGGATACTGTTTTACAACACCCTCTTCGACGAGAACGCGTCGTGCCACATAGCCCTCGGGATGGGCTACACGAACACGCTCAAAAACTTCGAGAAGTACACGAAGGAAGAACAGAACAACATGGGAGTCAACGATTCCACTATACACGTGGATTTCATGATGGGCTCAAAGGACATGAACATCTTCGGCATAACCGGAGACGGTAAGTGCGTGCAGATATTTAAGGACGGCGACTGGGCCATTTAATTCCGATTTGACAACGTAAAAAAACATCCGTGTGAGGTCTTCCGCACGGATGTTTTTAGTTTCTACGATGAGGGCTTACAGCGCCGCTACGGGGAAGTACCAGGCGTTTTTTCCGCACGGTACCATCTTTTCGTTGCCGCAAATTACGACGCAGGGTTGTACGTCCAGACCGCAACCGTTGAGAACGAACATGTTCTTGTCGGCGTTGGAGGGGGAGTGCCCGAGTTTTATCTCCATTGGATATATTTTGTTCTCCCAAAGCGCCAAAAGATCTATTTCCCTTCTGTCGGAGTCCCTGTAGTAATAGAGATCGACGTCGGCTTTGGCGTTGTAGTAGCTTTTGATTATCTCGGACACCACGTACGTCTCAAAAAGCTGTCCCGCCAGTGGATGGTTCATGAGATTTTGAGAGCTGCCTATTCTGCAAAGATATGATACGAGTCCCGTGTCCATGAAATAGAACTTCGGCGTCTTTACGAGCCGTTTTAAAAGGTTGTTTGAATACGGCTCAATGATGTGAATGACGCCTAGCGTGTTCAGAATAGATACCCAGTTTCTCACCGTCGGCAGGGAGAGGGACAGGTCCTTCGATACCGCGCTGTAGTTGAGTTCATGTCCCGTGGACGCCGCCATGTATCTTAAAAACTTCATGAAATCGGAAACCTTGTCAATCTGTCCGTACTCCAGAACGTCCCGCATGAGATAGGTTCCGACGTAGTTCATGAAGTACTCCTTTGTGTCCGTCTCTTCCGCGTAGAGCTCCGGCATCCCTCCCGTGAATATCCTCTCGTAAATTTCCTGCGACGTTTTGGGAGCGGACCCTTCCGCTCTTTTTCGCAGATAGTCGAGGTCGGGCAAAAAGCATCCCGCGTCCCTTCCGTCGATTTCCGCTGATGAGAGGGAGGACATGTCGAATATCGCGCATCTTCCGGCAAGCGACTCGCTGACGTTTTTCATCATGGAAAACTTCTGCGAGCCCGTAAGCCATATCATTCCTTTGTTGTCCTCCCCGAGACGTTTTTTTTCGTCCACAAGAAACTGTATGTACGACAAAAGTGACGGGGCAAGTTGAAACTCGTCTATTATGAGTGGCGTCTTATAGGTATTGAAAAATCCGTGGGGATTGTCAACCGCCGCTTCGAGCGCGTCGGGGTCTCTCAGCGTCACATACGTTCTCCCGGACTCTTTTATGTGTTCGAGCATGGTCGATTTTCCTACCTGCCTTAAGCCGCACACCATGACGATGGGATAACGCTTTGACGCAGAAAGTATTTTGTATTCTATCGCTCTGTTGATGTATTGCATTTTGTCCTCTCGTTGCGAAGTGATTCTAAAAAAAATTATACCATAAATTTATTTTCTGTCAATCGTAAAATTTATATATTAGGTTATAAATTTTGCGAGTTGAGTTCTGTTTCGATATGCATCGGCAAATAAATTATGGATTTATTTTTGAATTGACATTCATGTTTTCGAAGACTATACTGAATATACAACTCATGAATATACAACTCATGAATATACAACTCATGAATATACAACTCATGAATATACA
>JAJQAK010000097.1:43645-59331 GCA_021203845.1 Clostridia bacterium
CATGAATATACAACTCATGAATATACAACTCATGAATATACAACTCATGAATATATAAGATTCAATTTTTTGTAAGGAGGATATGACATGTTTTTAGGCAGAACGAAGGAACTAAACGCTTTGAACGAACGATATGTTTCTGACAAAAAGCATTTCGGGGTTATCTACGGAAGAAGGAGAATTGGAAAAACCGAAATGGTATGTGAGTTTTTGAACGGCAAGGTGGGTATTTATTTTCAGGCCGTGCAGGGAACAGTGTTGCGTAACCTTAAAGCTTTTTCTGAGAAGGTATGTTCACTTATAGATTATCCAGAAGACTATGTATTTTCAAGTTGGGGAAAAGCATTTGAGAAACTTAGTTCTTATTTTTCCGGACAAAGATACTGTTTGGTGATTGACGAGTATCCATTCATAGCTTCAAAGGATAAAAGTTTTTCATCCATTGTACAAGATTTTTATGATCACTCTGGAGATAATTTATTTCTTATGCTTATGGGAAGCGACGTCTCCTTTTTGAAAAATGAGATAACTGACAATACGTCACCTCTGTACAAGAGACGGACGTTTGAAATAAATCTCGGAAAGATGACGCTCGATGAGGCTCTGCTCTTCTTGGACGGACTTTCTACAGAAGACAAATGCAATTATTTGTCTCTTATGTCATCATATCCTTATTATTTGAGTTCTATAGATAAAAATAAATCATTTGAAGAAAACGTCATTAGCCTTTTACTTAATCGGCCGTGTATTTTTGAGAACCTTCCTGATATCGTTCTTTCCGATACGACAAGAGTGCAGGGCGTTTATAATACGATTTTAGAGTCCGTGTCACACAGACATCATTCTATAAGCGAAATAAGCGATGATATTGGTGAAGAGAGAACTTCTGTTTCCGCATATGTTAATGTGCTGTGCAACTGTGGGATTTTAAGTAGAAATGAAACATTCAAAGGTAATCTAAAAACTCATTACTACACCATTGATGATCCTATGCTAAGATTTTGGTATCTGTTTGTTTACCCCAATCAGGACAAAATACATAACAACGGAACCCTTGCTTATGAGAACATGAAGGATCGCATTAGTGATTTTTTATGTCGTGGGTTCGAGGACACGGCCATACTTTATCTGTATAAGCTGAATTCTGAGGGGAAACTTGGTACTTTATTCGGCACATTCAAGAGATATAAGGCTGATAATCTGCCGAAACTAGGTCGATCCGTGGAGCTGGATGCCATTGCACAGGAGGGGAACATACTTCTTATCGCGGAATGCAAGTACAGAAAGAAGCCATTTACGAACGAAATGATGGAGCACCTAAGAGAAAGCACGTCAATTTTTGCCGATAAGTGGGAGAGGCAGTATTATATTTTCTCCAAATCAGGTTTCGAGGACGGCTTTGAATATTCTCCCGACATTCACTGCTTTACCGCGGAGGACATCGTAGGATAGCGAGACACGGAAACAATCGGACATAAAAATAAGATTTCGGGCGAAAAACTCGAAATCCTTTTTTGTTAATTGTAGTATGCGTGACATATTTGATTTTTAACCGGTCTGCGACATGTATTTTTCAAAGATGTGCACATAGTCGTTTTTCACGGAGGCCTCTATCGTTATTCCGGTGTCCGTGTACTCCCGGGATTTTTCCTCGGCATATTTCGATATCCTGTTGTAATCGGATATCTCGGTGTACGGAATGGTCAGTCTGCACTCCTTGTATGAGTCCTTCAGCTCGTTTAAAATGGCGCGTTTGAGCTCGTCGAGTCCCAGATCGTATTTCGCTGATATGAGCACGCAGTCGCCGCCGTAGGCGGAAAAGTCGGTGACGTTCTCGCACTTGTTTAGAACCTTTATGTACTTCCTGTCGAAGCCGAGCTCTTTCACTGTGTTTATAGCGGTTTGGAACTGCATCTCGTAATCTTCGTTGACGTCGGATACAACGAGCGCGAGGTCGCAGTGTATGGCGCTTTCCAGCGTCGATTTGAATGCCTCTATGATGTTGTGTGGGAGCTCTCTCAAAAAGCCCACGGTGTCGATGAGGACGAATTCTTTGCCCTCAATCGTGAACTTGCGGGCGGTGGGGTCGAGCGTTGCGAACAGTGCGTCTTTTTCGAGAACGTCGGAGCCGGTAAGGGTGTTGAGAAGCGTTGATTTGCCGGTGTTCGTGTAGCCTATGAGGGATATGACGTACGCGTTGTTCTTTTCTCTTCTCTCTATGGTCTGCGCGCGTCTAGTTTCGGTCGTCTTGAGCCTTTCCTCGAGATACTTTATCCTGGTCTTTATGTGTCGTCTGTCGGTTTCTAGCTGAGTCTCCCCGGGGCCCCTCGTGCCGATTCCGCCGCCGAGCCGGGACAGCGCGTTCCCCTTGCCCTTGAGCCGGGGATAGATGTATTTGAGCTGTGCAAGCTCTACTTGGACTTTGCCTTCCGACGACACGGCGTTTCTCGCGAATATGTCGAGGATGAGCGTCGTCCTGTCAATGACCTTTCTTTTGTCGAGAGCCGCGGATATGTTGAGAGTTTGGGAGGGAGAGATGTCGCCGTTGAAAAGCACCGTGACGTCGTCCATGCCCTCCAGAATGTATTTTATCTCCTGAAGCTTTCCAGAGCCTATGAAGGTCGCCGGCGATACGTTTCTCACGGTCTGGTACGACGTGCCGAAATACTTCGCTCCGGCGCTCTCTATAAGCGCCTTTGCCTCGTCGTGCACCGCTTGGTAGTCTTCGTTCATGACCGGCTGAATTATGTAAATTTTCTCGGCTTCGCTTTCCTTACTCATCGTTGTCCTTGTGAAGTTTCACCTTGCCCACTACAGAGCGTCTGTTTTCGTCCGTTATCGCCGCGTAGTGCTTCTTTGTTGTGTTTACGTCTTTGTGTCCGAGAACGTCAGCAACTACGTATATGTCGCCCGTGGCCTTGTATAGGCTCGTGCCGTACGTGGACCTGAGTTTATGCGGGGTTATGGGTTTCAACGGGGACACTATCTTCGCGTATTTTTTGACGAGATTCTCGACGGCCCTTACTGTTATGCGTTTCGCGTCCGCCAGGAAAAGGGGCGAGGAGGGAGTGACCACGATACCGATGTCCTCTTTGTGTTCCTGGTATTTTTTGAGTGCGTCTGCCACGTCGCCGTCAAAGTACAGTATCGCCTTGCTGCCGCCCTTTCTCGTCACTATGAAGGAATTGTCCTTGAAGTTTATGTCCTCGTTGTTGAGCCCCACGAGCTCGCTTATACGTATCCCGGTGCCGAGGAAGAGAACCAGTATGGCCGTGTCCCTTATCTTGTTTTTCTCGTGATATGCCATCTGGTGTGCCGTGAGCCCGTCTCCGGTTTCTGCGGTCTCTATAATGTTATAAATCTCGTCTCCTTCGAGTCGTATTATGGGCTTTTCGTGAAGCTTTGGAGTAGCGACTTTCGCCGCGTTGTTCACGGAGATGAGGCCCTTGTTGAAGAAGTATTTGAAAAGCGCCCTCACGGAAGATAACTTTCTCGCCTTGGCCTTGTCGTTGCAGGCGTGTTCCTTTCCGTCGTACTCGTAGTTGGAAAGGTACGATAGGAAGTATTCGATGTCGGTGTGGGTGACCGATTCGAGGTCGGGAAGAGTGATTTCTTTAGGGTTCTTTCCTTTGAACTTCTTTTGCGACAGGAAGTCAAAAAATATCTTGAGATCATTCGCGTAGTTGTAGCGCGTAAGAGGGCTCGTGAGAGAGTCTATTCCGAGGAAGTAATCCGCGCAAAAGGAAGGAAGGGTGTTCTCTGTCAAATCTTCCACTTTCGCGTTGTTGAGTTTGTTGCGCTGGGCGTAATAGTTAGAATCTTTCTGTGTTGCCATACTGTAGATTATACTCGGAACCTGTAAACTAGTCAAAATATTTTACGAACAGTTATGGGAAACGCTACATCATCATAAGGATAGCAGAGGGTAGACAAAACACAGATGAACATATATGAACGGGTGGAGTCGACTCTTAAAATTATTGCGGAATCTGCGAATTAGACAAATAAAATTATTGCGGAATCTGCGATTATAGGTTAAAATACAGATGGAAGAGGGGGCGTGCCGAATGGAAAGATTTGTAATGAAGGACATGGAGGAATGGTATTTTTCTCAGAGAAAGACCGCCATTCTCATCGACGGAGCGCGTCAGGTCGGTAAGACGTATGTCGTGAGAGAATTTGCAAAACGGAAAATAGAGAGTTTCGTCGAGATAAACCTTTTGGCCCTCACGGATACGCAAAAAAAACTGTTTTCCGTGATTATGACGCCAAATCAGTTCTTCACGCTGTTGTCGGTCATTTACAGAGGAGAACTCGTTCCCGGAAAGACGGTCATCTTTTTGGACGAGGTGCAGGAGTGCATCAATCTCGTAACCTTGGTAAAGTTCCTTGTGGAAGACGGTAGGTTCCGTTACATCTTAAGCGGGGCGCTTCTCGGTGCTCGTTATTCCGACGTAAAGTCCATGCCGGTAGGTTACATGGAGATCCTACATATGTATCCCATGAACTTCACGGAGTTCTGTTTGGCGTCCGGCGTATCGGAGTCAGTGATAAGCAATCTGCATGAGTGTTTCGTCTCCGTAACGAAGATTGACGATTACGTAGACGAGAGATTTTCCGAGCTTTACAAGTTCTATCTGATTGTCGGAGGCATGCCCGCGGCGGTTCGGGAGTATCACGACACGCAGTCAATCGACAAAGTTATTGCGGTTCAGAGGGAGATTTTCGACCAGTACATGGTCGACATCGAGAAATACGACAAAAACAAGCCGGTGATGTCAGAAATCTTCGACGGGATTCCCGCCGAGCTCAATTCACAGAACAAACGCTTCGAGTTCAAATCACTCTCCAAAACGAACGTACACAGATATCGGCAAAATCCTTTCTTGTGGCTGGCGGAGGCGGGAGTGGTCATACCGGCGCATTCCGTAGACGAGCTTAAGTCCCCGCTCAGAGTAGGTACATCCAAGAATTTCGTGAAGCTCTTTTTAAGCGATGTGGGTCTTCTCACGTCGATGTATGCGGACGGCATACAAGAAAAGATTATGATGGGCGAGCGAGACGTCAATTTCGGTGCGATATATGAAAATGCGGTAGCCGTGGAACTCAAAAGCAACCGTCTCGTTCCGTATTATTATAACTCGAAAAAAAAAGGCGAGTTGGACATTGTTGTTTCGATTGACGGTGAAGTCATACCTATTGAAATCAAATCCGGGAAGACGTACAATCGTTACAGTGCACTCAACAACGTTCTGAATGGCGACGAATACGATATCAAAAAGGCCTATGTCTTCACAAACAAGAACGACGTCAAAAGGGTAGGAAAGAGAATCTGGATGCCGATTTATATGTCGATGTTTCTGAAGGACAAGCCTCTCGGCGACATGATTTATAAAATAAATCTCGATGGCCTCACGAAGTAGCGGGGCCTTTTTTGTTGTGATTTTTTTGCGACACCCTCTGAAATCGCCTTATAGGGGGAGGAAGAGAAAAGAGTAAAACTATTCGTAAAATGCAGCTTTTACGAATAGTTATATCAAAAAGCGAGTCAGAAAGTGGGGAATTTGTTTATTTCTGTCTGTTTTGTATTTTTACTCGGATTTTATTCCGTTTCGGATTTCTCATTTCAATCAAAAATTTTTTGCTTCTTTAATTATTTTGCGCTATTTCTGAATCTTTTTCTGAATTGTCTTGCTAAGTCTCCCGTTACTGTTCGTCCGGACCTTCGGGATTATTCGGTTTTTTTACGGCAACGAATTTTCGGGACATGTTTTCAGATAAAATTTACCTTTCCAGAGTCCGGCCTCCGTGTGTTTTTGTCTCAATTTTAATTTTATGTCTGGCATAGTACGGACTATTTAAGATTTTCGTCGTACAAGTCATCGCCGGATATCATGACTCCTTTGCAGTCTTCCTCAAATCCGTTTATTGAGATGAAACCCATTTTGTCTATTTGCCGTCCTGGTATTTCTTCTATTTTATCTGTTTCATCCCATATTGTTTTCATAGTCAGTTTTTCCTTGTAATATTTTGCTTCGTATATGTCATAATAGAATCTGTACTTTACGGCTACTTCAATCTTGTCCGATTTCTTGTTTACGGTGTAATTGAATCTGCCGATTGCCGTCACGCCCGGAAGAATTCCGGCTTTTGCCTGCAGTGAGAAATAAGACAAACATATGTCCTCGAATCCCCTGGATATATAATCAAAGAGCCCCGGCTTTATGTATGATTCATAAAAAGTGTTTGCCCCAAGTAAGTATATCTGTGCCGTCTTTTTGTAGATGAACGTATAATAGAATCTCAGAATGTTGTCGGAAATCTCGTACCAGGCTTGCTTTTTGTTTTCGGGGTCGTTAATCGGATATTTCTTTTTTATCAAACCCAGAAACATCGCTGTTTTGAGTTGGACGTTGAATGTGTTGTCGTTTTCTACCCGTGTAATGTCTTTTAACTCGCTGTATTTCTTTTTGTCGTTGCCTATTGCGTTTAAAACCGCTTCTGTGTCTGCGTTGGCGTTCGCCGATGCGCTTGCCATAAGCTGTTCCGCATAATTTAGAGCGATTCCACCATTTGTGAGAAACTGTTCCTTAATGTTTTCTTCGAGCGATTTGTCGGGATTGATTGCCGCATTGACGTACGGCGTACCGCCGAAGACTGAATAAAGTGCGACTTTGTCGTACGGTGGCAGATCTTTGTAGCATGCTGAAGCTTCTAGATAGTTCCATTCCTCGAGCTCCATGACGTGGCTGAATCTTCCAAAAAGGCTGCTGTCGCCATTAAGCAGGCTTTTCATCAAACCTATATTTGAGCCGCAGACGAAAAGCCTTATGTTCCCAATGTGATTGTCTACTATGTTCTGAAAGATCCTGTCGATTAAATCGGGCTTTGACGAACGCATTAAATTTTGGTACTCGTCAATTATCACGTTGAACGTTTCGCCCAGTCCGCTGAGGTATCTGAAGACGTCAACGAAATCCGTTATGCGGTTTATGTCTGTGGCATATCCGAGTTCTTCTATTTTTTCGGCGAACTTTACAGCGTTGTATTTCAATGTCCCCGTATAACACTCAAAATATATTGTCTTGTCCGGACAATTTTTTGTTACCTCCAATAAGAGCGATGTCTTCCCGACTCTTCTCTTTCCGTACAGCAACACGCAGGCCGTGGGCCTTGACAGTTGCTCTTTAAGCATTTCCGTTTCCTTGTTTCTCCCTACAAACATACCGCCCTTCCTTTGCTGAATCTTGTTATGTAACATGAATGTAATCACATCAATGTTAGTTACATTGATGTTACTAAAAAAATTTCAATTAGATTTTATTGTGTCAAATTATTTAACTTAATTTTTTATAAGTATAATTTGTTTCGTGGCGATTGTCAACGATTTGTTTCGTTTGATTCCAGGTTCGCCAAAAATTTCAGGCGGGAGATTTTGTCTTCCGCCCGAACAAAAAGGAGATTACAGTTATGCCAAGCAAAATACCGTATGGTATGTTGTGTCTCTTTTACTTCTTGTCCGTTTTCACGGGACTGATATGCCAGATGTTGCTGCAATATTCGGATATGCTTCTGTCCGCCGCGAAGAAACCCGCACCCGCTATGTTGTTAAGCGACTTTTTGTTCCATGCTGTTCTGTCGCCCGCGTACAGGTCGGAAAGAATCTGCTGCGTCCTGCGGTAGTTCTCGAAGTCGACCATGCACATATACGGATCGGCGATCGGAGTCTGGGTCAGAAGATAGTTGGCGATGTCAGAGAAGGATTCTCCGTTGAACCCTACTATGAGGGCCTCGATTATTCTGCGAAGTTTGGGGGATTCGTTGTAATACGTGCTCGAGGTGTATCCCGCCTGCCATATCTGATCCACTTCGTCTGCCTTCAGACCGAAGATGAATATGTTGTCGTCTCCCACGGCCTCCGCCATCTCCACGTTCGCGCCGTCCAATGTCCCTATCGTCAGTGCGCCGTTTATCATGAACTTCATGCAGCCCGTGCCGGAAGCTTCTTTCCCGGCGAGGGAAATCTGTTCGGAAATCTCTGCCGCGGGGATGAGCTTTTCGGACATCGTGACGTTGTATTCCTCCATGAAGACGACGTTGAGCTTTTCGCTTATCTTCGGGTCTTTTTTGATGTCCTCGGCTAGATAGACGATGAGCTTTATGATCTGTTTCGCTACGTAGTATCCGGGTGCGGCCTTCGCACCGAAGATGTACGTCTTGGGAATCACGTCCGCATCGGGATTTTCCTTCAGCGTCAAATATGTGTCGATTATGTTGAGGACGTTGAGAAGCTGGCGTTTGTACTCGTGAAGACGTTTTACCTGCACGTCGAAGACTGTTTCGGGGTCTATTTTGTAGTTCTGTTTTTTGTACGCGTAGTCCGAAAACTGTCTCTTCTTTGTCGCCTTGATTTCTCCGAGTTTTTTGAGAACGGTCGCATCGTCCTCGAACTTTTTGAAGTTCGAAAGTTCTGCCGCATTGAGCTCAAATCCGTTTCCTATGCATTCGCAAAGAAGCTCGGAAAGCTCCGGGTTGGACTGGTTGAGCCATCTCCTGTGTGCTATGCCGTTCGTGACGTTAGTGAACTTCTCGGGGCTGAACTCGTAGAAGTCCCTGAACACGGACTGCTTTATGATTTCACTGTGAAGCGCCGACACGCCGTTGACGTTATGTCCGCCGTACACGGACATGTTCGCCATTTTGACACGGTTGTGCTCTATTATGGACATTCTGGAAATCTTTGCCCATTGTCCGGGATATGCGTCCCAAAGCTCCTCGCAAAGGCGCCTGTTTATCTCTTTTATTATCGAGTGGACTCTCGGGAGCGTCTGCTCTATGAGGTCCTCCGACCACGTTTCGAGAGCCTCGGCGAGCACGGTGTGGTTCGTGTACGCACAAGTGGCGGTCGTTATGTTCCATGCCTCGACCCAGTTGTAGTAATACTCGTCGACGAGTATCCTCATGAGCTCGGGTATGACGAGCGCGGGGTGCGTGTCGTTGAGATGAATGGCGGCAAGTTTGGGAAGGTCGCGAAGGTCTCCGTACCTATGCCTGTGGTCCTCTATGATGTTCTGTATGGAAGCCGAGCAGAGGAAATACTGCTGTTTGATTCTGAGAGCTTTCCCCTCGAGATGGTTGTCCGCGGGATAAAGGACCTTCGTCAGAAGATCGGCCTCGTTGTCGTCCTGCATGGCCTGGTAGTAGTCGCCCTGCGAGAAGAGCTTCATGTTGAAGTCCTGCTTAGGCTTCGCCTTCCAGAGCCTCAGTACTGAAACGGCCTCGCTGTTCTTTCCGGAAATCATCATGTCGTATGCCACCGCCTCTATCTCGGTGCAGTTGACGTACTCGGTTATCATCCCGTTTTCGGTCCAGCGCTCCTCCACCTTTCCGCCGAAGCGTACGATGAACGATTTGTCGCTCCTCTGAGTGAGCCAGGCCTCGCCGCCGGGAAGCCATGCGTCGGGAAGCTCGGTCTGCCAACCGTTCACGATCTTCTGTTTAAAAAGGCCGTATTCGTAGCGGAGCGAATAACCCATCGCGTAATAGTCGCCGGTCGCGAGGGCGTCCATGAAGCACGCCGCAAGCCTTCCGAGGCCTCCGTTTCCGAGTCCCGCATCGGGTTCAAGCTCGTAGAGGTCGTCGAGATCTATCTTGAGATTCGCGAGAGATTTTCTGAACGTGTTCTCCAAGCTTAAGTTGTAGAGGTTGTTTTTGAGTGACCTTCCGAGGAGAAACTCCATGCAGAGATAGTAAACCCTCTTGGTGCGCGTCGCCTTTGCCTTCTTGTGAAAGCGCTGTCTCTTCTCGAGCAGGATGTCTCTCACGGTCATGACGACCGCTTTGTATATCTGCTCCTTGTTTGCCTCGGCGGGTGCGACGCCGAAATAACGGGAAAGTTTTCCCGCTATTTCTTCGCTCACCTGCTTTTCCGTCATTGTGCTGCTCGCCATTGATTTCTATTCTCCTAAAATTCGTGTCGCGGCCGCATTTCAGCCGAGCATCTCCAGATACAGTTTTTCGTATTCTCCCGCGGAACGCGACCAGCTGAAGTCGGTCTTAATGACTCTCTGCATGAGAGCGCTCCAGCGTTCTTTGTCGTGGTAATCGCCTATGGCCTGTCTTAAGACGTAGAGCATGTCGTGGGCGTTGTAGTTCGCGAACGTGTACCCATTCCCGTTCTCCCCTGGCTTTATGCTGTCGTAAAGTCCGCCGGTCTCGCGTACGACGGGAACGGTCGCGTAGCGGCTCGCAATCATCTGCGAAAGCCCGCACGGCTCTGATTTGGATGGCATGAGGAATATGTCGGAGCCCGCGTAGATCTTTCTCGAAAGCTCGTTGTTGAACTGAATCTGTGCGCTCATCTTTTCCGGATACTTGCCCGCGAGGTATTTGAAGAATCCCTCGTACTGCTGGTCGCCTGTGCCGAGCACTACCACCTGCACGTCATCCTGGAGAAGATCCTCCAAAACGTTAGTGACGAGGTCGAGCCCCTTATGAGAGACGAGACGCGAGATCATGGAGATTATCGGTGTGTCGGACTTCACCGGAAGATTCAGCATCTTCTGAAGTTCTTCCTTGTTTTTCGCCTTCCCGCTCAGGTCTTCCGCGGAGAAGTTCGCGAAGATCTTGGGGTCGGTCTCGCTGTTGTATCCGTCGACGTCTATCCCGTTGAGGATCCCCGTGAGTTTGAACTCGTTGTTGCGGATTATTGGGTCGAGCCCGTGCGAGTAGTACGGATACTTGATCTCGTCCGCGTATCTCGGGGAGACCGTCGAGAAGTGCTCGGAGCACTCTATGGCGCCCTTCATGAGGTTTATGCAGTTGTTGTACTCGACGAGATACTTGTACCTTCCGTATATGTCGAAGAGGTCGCAAAGGAGGTCGAGCGAGTAGATTCCCTGGTACTCTATATTGTGTATCGTGAAGAGACACTTTATGTACTGGTACTCTTCCCTGAAGCAGTAGTTGGTCTTGAGGTAGATGGCCGCAAGCGCCGCCTGCCAGTCGTGGCAGTGCATGATGTCCGGATAGAAGTTTATGAACGGCATTATCTCTAGGACGCTCCTGCAGAAGAACGCGAATCTCTCGCCGTCGTCGAAGTATCCGTAGCACCCGGGGCGCTTGAAGTAGTACTCGTTGTCTATGAAGTAGAACTTAACGCCGTCCTTCTCGTACTCGAAGACGCCGCAGTACTGGTTTCTCCAAGCGAGATGAACGTAGAGGTTTCCGGTGTAGTGGAACTTGGTCCTGTACTCCTCTTTTATGTCGGAATAGAGGGGCATCACCACCCTCACGTCGTATCTGCCCGTGTCGGCGAGTGCCTTGGAAAGCGACCCTATGACCTCGGCGAGCCCGCCCGTCACCATGAAGGGCGTGCACTCGGACGCAACGAAGAGAACTTTCTTCTTTCCGCCAGCGACAGGCGTCTTCGTCTCGGTGGCCTTCGTGTCACCTGTCTTGGCCACCACCTTTCTTGTCCTCGTCACAGTCGTTTTTGTTGTCGTTGTTGTAGCCATTTCAGCCTCCGATTATATGTTCGTTCCCTTGTGGATGAAGTAGGGTTGCGACTCTATCCCCGCGAGGATTATGCCGTCCGATATGCTGGTCTCCTTGTCGCATACGACGTACGACAGCGTGCAGTTCTCGCCTATCTCGGTCTCCGACATGATGACGCAGTTCCTGACGACGGTACCCTTCCCCACTTTGACGCCACGGAAAAGGACGCAGTTTTCCACCGTGCCCTCTATGAGGCATCCGTCGGAGATAAGGGAATTTTTTATTTTCCCCGTATCGCATATTTTTGCCGGCGGGGAGTCGTTCACTTTTGTGTAAATGTCGCGCGCACCGTAGATCTCGTTCCTTATTTTGCAGTCGAGAAGCGCCATGTTGGCCTTGAAGTAAGCGGAAAGAGACGATATGTCGGCGTAGAATCCCTCGTACTTATATCCGTAGATCCTAAGATTGGGAAGCTCTCTTATAAGGACGTCCCTCGAAAGGCTCTTGTACCCGCACTTTATGGCGTTCTGGATGATGCTTAAAAGATGGGATCTGCGGAACACCATGACTCCGATGTAGTTCTTTCTCTCGTAGTCGGCCGCGGTGTCCACCTCTATCTCGTTTATCCTCTCGTCCGTGTCGGTGCGGAAAGTCATGTAGGCCCTGCCGTCGAAGACGTGCTCATGGTATGCGAGCGTTATGTCCGCGTTGTTCTTGATGTGGTAGTCGATTATCTTACTGTAGTCGAGTTTATAGACGGCGTTCGCGTCGGCGAGCACGACGTAGTCGGCGTTTGACTTCCTTAAGAACGACGTGCAGCTCTTGAGGGCCTCGAGACGGTTCTTGTAAAGGGTCTCGCTTTCGTCGGAATACGGGGGAAGAAGAATGAGTCCGCCGTCTTTCCTGGCGAGGTCCCAGTATTTCCCGGATCCGAGATGGTCCATGAGGGACTGATAGTTGTTCCTCGTGATTACGCCGACGGTGGTTATCCCGGCGTTGACCATGTTGGAAAGAGGGAAGTCGACGAGACGGTATCTGCCTCCATAAGGCACGGAGCCAATCGACCTCACCCTTGTGAGCTCGGGCACGTACTCGTCGTTAATACTGCTGAATATTACTCCTACTGTTGATGCAGCCATGATTTTTTCCTCCCCTTATAAGACGTCTTTGTCGACGATGTCGCCGGCGGCGACCTTGCCACCCGCCTTGACCTTTATGCCGCGTCCGAGAACGGAGATGCCGGCGGTCTTGCCTTCGACTTTGCAAGCTTTTTCTTTCGTCTCGCCTATCTGGGCGTTTTCGCCAATCACCACCTCTTCGTCGATTATGGAGTAAAAGACTTTGGCACCCTTTTTGACGGTTATGTTGCCCATGAGCACGGAGTCTATGACCTCCGCTCCCTCCTCGACGACGCAGTTCGTGCCGACGACGGAGTTGAGGACTTTGCCGTAAATCTCGTCGCCGTTGGCGACTATGGAGTTCACAACGTCTCCGCCTATGAATGCGGGAGGAGCCAAAGGAGATCTCGAATGGATGACCCTGTCGTTGTCGTGCAGCTCAAAATTGGGCTCGAGACCGAGAAGGTCCATGTTGCCCTCCATAAGGGAGGTTATCGTCCCGACGTCCTTCCAGTATCCCTGGAACCTGTAGGACAGCATCTTCTCTCCGGCGTTAAGCATGGCGGGGAGCACGTTCTTTCCGAAATCCTTCTCTGATTTGGGGTCCTCGTTGTCGAGCTCCAGGTATTTGAAAAGCTTGGATGCCGTGAAGATGTAGATGCCCATGGATGCGAGATTGCTCTTGGGTTTCGCGGGTTTTTCTTCGAACTCGTAAATGGTACCGTCCGGGTTCGTGTTGAGGATTCCGAACCTGGGGGCCTCGCTCATGGGAACTTCCATGCACGCTATCGTGCAGTCCGCGCCCGCGGCCTTATGCGCCTCCAGCATCTTGTCGTAATCCATTTTATATATATGGTCGCCGGACAGGATGAGAACATACTCGGGATCGTAGTTTTTCATGAACCTGATGTTCTGGTAGATGGCGTTGGCCGTGCCCTTGTACCACGAAGTATCGGTCTTGGCCTCGTACGGAGAGAGGATGTGCACGCCGCCGAACGTCCTGTCGAGGTCCCACGGTTGCCCGTTCCCGACGTACTCGTTGAGAACCAGAGGCTGATACTGGGTGAGGACGCCTACGGTGTCTATACCCGAGTTGATGCAGTTGGACAGCGTGAAGTCGATTATCCTGTATTTCGCGCCGAAAGAAACTGCGGGTTTCGCTATGTTGCTGGTCAAGGCGAAAAGGCGTGAACCCTGTCCGCCCGCGAGCAGCATCGCAACGCATTCCTTTTTGTTGAGCATTAAAATTTCCCCCAAAAATTTTTTTGACCTTTGACGTCCGATTCCCCCGCGAGGCACTCTCGGACCAAATAAATCATACCATAAACGTGGAGCCATTACAATAGCAAAAAATAGTTTTCGAGCGTAAAATTTCAGTTTTACTGCTTCCGGCACGAAAAAACACCCCCGGAAGGGGTGCGAGCGTTTCGGAAAAGACACGCGTGCCCGTGAATTTCCCACGTCACCTGTGTTTCCATGTTTTGTTGTCGTCTACAAGAAGGGCGGCCGCGTTCTCAGGGTTGCTCAAGACGTCCGAGTCAACGGAGCCCACTCCCTTTCTTTTCCAACCATCCGTGTCGGCGAAATGAATATATTTCAGCCTTGTGGTATTATAGAACGCCTGAGATTTGATTGTTCTGACGCTTGACGGAATTGTGATTTCCTCGACATGATTGCATCCCATGAACGCGTGTTTACAAATTATCCGAAGGCCTTCCGAGAGTTTGACCCCGGTAAGTCCCGAGCATCCGCCGAACGCGTCCACGCCGATTTTCCTGACCCCGGTAAGGTCTATGGCGGTAAGATTCACGCATCTTAAAAAAGCGTCTTCACATATGACTTTGACCCCGCCGCTCATTTCGACGGATTCAAGGGACGAACAGCCCTCGAAGGCCGATACGGAGATTTTTGTCGCCGATTCGGGAATCGACACGGCCGTAATTTCGGTGTTGTCCATAAAAACCTTCCTGCCGATCTGCACCACGGGTCTATTTTTGTATTCCGAGGGTATTTCGACGGTGTCGGTGTCCCCCTCGTATCCCGTCACAAAGCAGTAGCTTGACGCCACGGAATATGTAAATCCGTCCGCGTCGGACGCAGTGCGGATGGGGAGAAAAAAGCAAAAGCCAATCACGGAAAGCGCAATGACAGCGAGAAGAATTGAAATGGCGATTTTTTTGTCTTTCGCGGATGTCTTTCTTACAAAGTTTGCTCCCGACACGGAATATTCAGCGTCCTTCTTTTTTGAAGCGGACATGCCGCCGAGTGCAATGAGCATGACGAGAGACACGAAGGCTACGGAAACCGTGATTACACCGCCGGAGACGTTGTGTACGGTCGTGCCAAGAAATATGCCGACGACGAGTGCGGCAATGAGACATACGAAAATCGTCGCCATCGCTTTGCGGAAGTAGGCAATGCGTCTTTCAAAAAGCGCTTTGTCCTTTTCCTGTTTTGTTTCGGCTTCACCTTTTAGTAGATTCTCGAGCCTTGTCTCTATGTTTTCGAGCCTGTCCTTGAAAGAACTGTCGTCTTTAGACGATACTGCGAAGACGTAGTTCTTTTCGTTTTTCAATGTTCTTTTTTCGTGGGAGAATTTTTTGAAAAGAAGCTCTTCGGAAGATACGCGGTTCTCTATAAGAAGTTTGCAATAGTAGACGGCTGCCGAAGCTTCACCGTTTTTTTTCATCTCGTCGCTTTCGAGGTTTCTGATGCTTTTGTCAGCTTCCTCGAAGTCGCCAAGCTCAATAAGCTTTAAGACGTGGTGAATGAAGTTTTTTTCTTTTTCGTTCAAAAAAAGAGCGGAATCGTCAGTTTCATCGGAACCGATTGTTACATCCGATGTGCCTAAATCAGACAATTCGTCCTCTGTGACGGGAGTTCCGCATTTAGGACAAAAGTTACCGACATTGAACTTGTTCCCGCAATTTTTGCATCTATAACCCATATGAATACTCTTTTTTTACCTTTTAATTTGTTGACATGAATAGAAAATTTGGTTATTATCTTACTGTTAATTGATTTGCGGCTATGGCGGAATTGGCAGACGCGTGGGACTAAGGATCCCATGGA
>JAJQAK010000149.1 GCA_021203845.1 Clostridia bacterium
AGGTGCCGTAGTTGTGCACGCCGCCGCCGAATGTCGAGGTGTTGCCGTATATCGTGCCTCCGTACATCGTGAAAGTGGCTTTTTCTCCGACGTACACGCCGCCGCCTCTCGCGGCTTCATCGCTTCCGTTCGCCTGGCCGCCCGTTATCGCGCCAGACCGGTAGTAGTAATACGCCGTCTCGCCCTTTTCGTCCATGACGCCGTACACGGTTCTGTATTGCGTGCCCGTCTCCGTCGCCATGGCAGTGACGCCCGGGGTTTGCGTCTCACCAAGTGTTCCTCCCTCGGCCTCGCTGTCGTAAAGGTCCAGCGAGCCGTATACGAGGAAGAAATTGGATTTACTTGAGCCCGTCCAGGTGACGCTGGCGCCGTTGAGATCGAGAGCGACGTACGTCCCGTTTTCGACGGTTATCGTGGAGCTCACTTCCATGTCCCCGTCAAGGACGACCGTGCCGTACGAGTCGGGGTCGGTCGATGCCGCCCCGCTCAAGGCGTTTTCCAGCGAACTGTAATACCCCGTGATTTTGCCGCTCGAGTCCGTGGTGTGCGCGGCCGCGTCGGAAACGGGAAGAATCTCGAGATACGCGCCGTTTTTGAAACCTATAAACGAGTCTACATAAGTATCAGGTGAATCGAGAAAGAAGTACGGAGCGGCCGTCTTGTATCTTCCGGTTGTCGTCTCCTCCGTCGTTATCTGCGTCTGGGACGAGCTCGCGAATTTAAGACCTATGCTCGATGTGTCCGACAGCGAACCTCCCAGCGTCACGTTCATTCCGCTCCTCAGATACAGATCGCTGTCGCCTTCGGATTCGCTGGTGTTCCCGGTGATGATTATCTCACCGGAAAGAGAAAGCGACCCGGAATAGTAATAAATCCCACCGCCGTATGTCGCTGCCGTGTTTCCCCTTATTTCAACGTCCGACAGAGCCAGCGATGTGTTTTGCGTATATATGCCGCCGGCGTTGGTGCCGGCACAATTGTCCTTTATCGTGGAGTTCGTAAGGGTCATGTCCCCCAGATTGTATATCGCGCCGCCGGTTCCGTCCGCTTTGTTCCCCTCCATGACAACGTTGGATATCGTGAGCGTGGGCACTTTCTCCATAAATATTCCGCCGCCGCTCTTCGGAGTGTAATTGTAGGAGATGGTGCTGTTTTTTATCGTAACATCGGAGTTTGTGGCAAAATAGAGACACCCTCCGTTCCCCGTCGACTCGTTGTACGTGAAAGTCGCACCCGATATGGAGACCGAACCCGATAGGTGCGCCAAGACAGCCGGTCCGTACGTTCCCGTATTGTATGAAAAAGTCCCGCCGGTCAGGGACAGCGTGGCATTTTGGTTGAGAAATATGCCCGCTCCGCCCAGGGCGGAATAAGTGCAGGCGTTGCCGTAAACCAGGCCCCCCGACATGACCATGGAAAGCCCGGTATTGATGTAGAAGCCACCGTAGTAGCCCGTGTTGTAAAGGTAACTCCCGCCGTACACGTAAAGGGGGTTCGAGGAATTGTGGTACACCATCATCCCCATCGTGCTCGACGTGCACGTGTTGCGGTACACATCCAGATTGTCGTAAAGACTGACGGATGAGGAGCCCGCCGTGTAGATGGTCCCTCTGCCGCTGTTGAGTCCGATGTACATCGTGTCGAATATGCTGCTTCCGAGGTTCACGCTCGAGCTGTGTCCCATGTTGACGGTGCTGCTACCGGCGACGTACACGGCCCCGCCGTATTTCGACGCGGTGTTGCCGGCAATTACTCCGCCGTAGAGGTTGCAGTTCGCGTTGTTCGCGTACACCCCGCCGCCGTTGCCAGAAGCGATGCTTCCGATTATCGCCCCGCCGTACATGTTGAAAGTGGCCTTGGACGACGACGTGCCGTCCAGACAGACGCCACCCCCGTTGGTCATCTGCATGTTGGTGATTATCCCGGCGTACATGTTGAGCGTCCCGCCGGCGGCCACCGTGATGCCTTCCGCGTATTCGCTTTCCGACCTGCTGTTGGAGAACATGCCTCCGGCGATGTACAAATATTCCTGATATGTGTCCTCGTCAACCTGGACGTCGACTACGCCCTCTATCACGTTTCCGATGACGGTCGTGCCCGCGATGTCTCTCGTATTCGCGCTGTATTTTTTGAACGAGTCGTTGGAGTCTACGAACGTCAGCGTACCTTCGACGCGAAACGCGGCGGCCGAGTTGCATCTCAGCGAACATTTGTTGAAATCGATGGTGATGTATTTGCCCGCCGGGATGGTGATGGTGCTGTTCACCGAGTAGCCCTTATCAAGGACAAGAGTTTTCTGACTGCTCGCGGAAGACGACAGGTTGTCGTTCACCGCTTCCTCAAGCGAACTGTAGTCGCTCGAATACACTGTGTTTTCCGCGTCGGCGACGGACACGGAGTCCTTCATGGATATTTTGTCGCTCCCCGTCCCGCTTGTGGCGAGATACGATATCCCGACGGCGAGTGCCGCGACGGCCACCAGCGTCGTCATGCCGATTATTGCCTTTTTTAGTCTAGTCATGATTTTCCGTTCCCGATTTTCTCAATCCTTCTTCGCGGCGCCGCGGTGTCAAACCGTGTCCGACTCGTCTCCCGGCTTCGCGTCATCGTAGAAAAGCCCGTATTTTTTCAAAAGCTCGCTTATGGTGCCGTCCTCCTCTTCCAGCCATTTGTCTATGAGTCTGTTTATGTCCTCCGTGAGCTGCGTCACTTCTTCCTCACCCGCGCTTTCGTCACCTTTTCTCGTGCCCACGGCGTAGTCCTGGGACTCGAGCCGGTCGTTGAGAAGCGTGGCCCCTTCCGGCGTGTGGCTCACGAGAATCGAGCTGTCCGCGACGAAGAGGTCTATCTCCCCCGACTCAAGCGCTTTTTCACATTCCTTATAGCTTCCGAACGTGTCGACGTTCTCGAAAAGGTCGCCCACAACGGGGTCGCCGACTTCTATGCCATTATCGTCGCAGTAGTCCAAAAAAGCCTGATAGGCAGTCGAACCCGTCACGGTGCCCACGCGGCACGGCGTTATCTCGGTCTCGGTCGCCTCACCTGGGAACACGTAACCCGCTATTTTGGAAATGCTGTCAAGTCCCTCGTCATTTACGTCTGCCGACACGTAATCCGTCCCATAGTTCGCGCCTTTGAGGACCTGCACGTAGTCCCTATAATAAGGGGCCGAAAAATTGACGACGTTCTCCCTCTCCGGCGTCACGGAATACGTGGCTATCACGCAGTCGACTTCGCCATTCTGGAGTTTTTCCTCTCTGTTGTCCGGGGTCACCGTCACGTACTTCATTTTGTCGTACCCGAGCTCGCCGCCAAGTCTTTGGGCGAGCTCTATCTCGAACCCCGTGTACTCACCCGTCACGGGGTTTCTGTATCCGAAATTTTCCACGTCGTATTTGACGCCCACCCTGAAGACGGTCCCGGGCTCTACCACCTCGACCTTGCAACTCGCCGAGTATCCGGTGTCCGGTATGGACGCGGTCACCGTGACCTCTCCGGCTTTTTCAGCCGCGTACACTCCTCCGGCGTTGGACTCCGACGTTATTATGCCTTCCTTGTCGGTAGACCAGTTCACCTTTCCGGCGTACTTGGATCCGTCGGACATCTCGACGTCGGTTTTGAGAGTGAAGATGTCGCCGACGTTCACGGTCACGTCTTCTCCGTTGATTATGGAAATTCCCACGGGCTTTGCCGAACTGCATGCCGCGAGCACGCACACGAAGCACGTCGCGACGCATATGATCATTGCCGTGAGGATTCTGATGCATCTTTTTTTCGTCATTTCAAACCCCTGTAACATGGTTCCGCATTGTCGATAACTCGGCTCCCGGTCGTCGGAAGCCTTTTACAATTATAATAATAAAAACGGCGCGTCGTTGTCAATCGGCG
>JAJQAK010000133.1 GCA_021203845.1 Clostridia bacterium
CCGTTCGGACCGCTCTCGCATATCTGGTCGCCCGTTATCGTCCGCGAGTTGAGATAGACGCCAGTCGCGACAACGACGGCTTCGCAGGTCACGACCCCGCCGTAGACCGTTCTCACCCCCGTGACCTTCCCGTCTTCCGTAAGAATCTTTTCCGCCTCGCCCTGGATTATTCTGAGGTTCTTCTCGCCTTCCAGGACGCGCTTCATCCTCGCGTGATACGCCTGCTTGTCCGACTGACACCGGGGGCTTCTCACCGCGGGCCCCTTTGACTCGTTGAGCATGCGAATCTGGAGCGCCGTCTCGTCCGCGTTTATGCCCATCTCGCCGCCGAGCGCGTCTATCTCGCGTACGAGGTGCCCTTTCCCCGTGCCGCCCACGGAGGGGTTGCACGCCATGAAGGCAATGGAGTCGAGATTTAGGGTGAGCATAGCGACGCTCTGGCCGCATCTCGCCGCCGCCAGGGCCGCCTCGCATCCCGCGTGGCCCGCGCCTATGACGCAGATATCGAATTGTCCTTCCGAGAATTCTTTCATGTCAAAAATCAAGCGCCCGGTTTGGGCCGGGCGGGGAAGTTACTTTTTGAGGACCATGTTCTTTATGTCGTCGACGTCCTTCGCTATTTTGTCGTTGACCTTCATCATTTCCTCAACCTTGTTTCTGGAGTAAAGGATGGTCGTATGGTCCCTTCCGCCGAGCGCGTTGCCCACGGCGATGAGGGGGAGCGAGAGAAGGTCGCACATGAGGTAGCAGCAGACCTGTCTCGGGAGGACGACCTCCTTTTTCTTGGACTTCCCTATTATGTCCTTTTTCTCGCACTTGTAGTAGGTGCTCACGCAGTTTATGACGTCCATGGGGGTTATCTGGCTGGCGTCGTCGCCGTCGCGCACCGCCTCGCTGAGCGCGTCCCTGGCGAGTTCAATCGAAATGGGAACTTCGTGGAGTCTCGCCGCGAAAATCACCTTGGTGAGCCGTCCTTCCAGCGCTCTCACGTCGTCGCCGCTGTCCTCCGCGAGAAATTCCAGGACGGGGTCGGGGACTATGGCCTGTTTGTCGAGGGCCTTTCTCCTTAAAATGGCTATCTTGGTTTCGTAGGAGGGAGGGGTGATGTCCGCGAGAAGTCCGCCCGAGAACCTCGTGCGGAGCCTGTCCTCGAGGTCGTTCATCTCCTTGGGGGCGCGGTCGGACGTTATGACTATCTGGCTGCCGCGGGAGACGAGCTCGTTGAACGTGTGGAAGAACTCCTCCTGGACCTGTGTCTTCTTCTGTATGAACTGTATGTCGTCTATGAGAAGGATGTCGGCGCAGCGGTATTTCTGGCGGATTCTGGCCGCCTTCTCCCTCGCCTCGGCGCCCTTGCCTATGAACATGGAGTCGATTATCTCGTTGATGAACTGCTCGCATGTGACGTATATGATGCGATAACTGGGTTTTTCCTCGCAGACCTTGTGCGCGATGGCCTGCATGAGATGCGTTTTCCCGAGACCCGTGCCACCGTAAATGAAAAGGGGATTGTAATTGAGTCCGGGCTCCTCCGCGACGTTCATCGCCGCCGCGTAGACGAACTCGTTGTTTTTCCCGACGACGTACGACTCGAAGGTGAACTTTGGGTCGAGATTCGGACGGGCCGACACTTCGGCGTTCTTTTCCACGGGACGGATGCTGCCGTCCGTGCCTTCCACGATGAGCGAAAATCCCGTTATCCCGACGTCCGCCTTGATGATGCAGTCCGTGATCTGGTCGGCGAGTTTTTCGCTTATGTAGCGCGCCTGTATCTCCGAGGGCGACTGCAGGACGATGTTGCGCCCGTCGAGGTCAACGGCTTCCAGGCTTTCTATGTACGTCTTGAAATTGACCGGGCCGATGTCTTCGCGCATCTTCTCCTTTATGGGAGTGTATATGAAATCCAGATTTCTTCCTTCCGCCATACAACTTAATCCTTTGATTTTTTGTCGCCGTCTGCTATAATGGTGAGTAGAAACATTATACACAAAAGCCGGCCAAAAATAAAGCCAATTTCCGGAAAATGTTCATAAAAAGTTTGAGTCTCGAAAACTTCAGAAACTATGAAGGCGAGACCTTCTCTTTCGGGGAGGGGCTCAACATTCTGTACGGAAAGAACGGCCAGGGCAAGACGAACTGCGTGGAGGCCGTCTACTACCTCTGCACCGGGACGTCGCCGAGGACCCACAGGGACAGGCAGCTCATACGCCTCGGAGCGGAGTCCGCGAGGGCGGAGGCGGAAATATCTGCGAGATACGGCGGCGCGCATCTCGCCGCGAACATCACCGAGACGGGAAGGGAGATATTCATAAACCACAACAGGATAGCCCGCAGCGCTGACCTTCTCGGGAAACTGTGCTGCGTGTTCTTCTCCCCGAGGGAGCTAAGGCTTATTCAGGACGGGCCGGAGGAGAGGCGCGCCTTTTTGAACGTCGCCATATCCCAGATGAACAAAAAATACTACATTGCGCTTCAGCGGTACGGCAAGATACTCACGCAGAGAAACACGCTTCTCAAAGAGGACAACGTGAAGAAGGTGTACGACACGCTCCCCGTGTGGGACGAGCAGCTCTGCAAGTACGGCGCGACCATAGCCTTCGCGAGAAAGGAGTTCGTCGAAAGACTTGCGCCTGCGGCGAAAGAGGCGCACCTCTGCCTTTCCGACGGTACCGAGGAGCTCGAGGTCTCCCTCGAAAAAAAGTACGTCGGGGACGAGGCGGAGATAGAAAAGAGACTTTATTCCGAGCTCTCCTCCGATTACGACAAGGACATACGCCAAAGGTACACGGGCTCCGGACCGCACAGGGACGACATGGACATAGTCATAAACGGGAGGGACGCCAAGAATTTCGCGTCTCAGGGCCAGACGAGGACGGCCGCGCTGTCTCTCATTCTCGCCCAGGTCGGGATATTCACCGAAGAGGCGGGGGAGCCGCCGGTGCTCATTCTGGACGACGTTTTAAGCGAGCTCGACCTTCCGAGGCGGAAAAAACTCATAGAGAAGACGGACGGGCTGCAGACCATAATAACCTGCACGCACGCGTCCAGGGCGCTTTACGGAAAGGAGGCGACCAGGATGCAGATAGAGGGAGGAAGGCTGAAAAGATGAAAGATTTGAGAGCAGACATGCACGTGCATACGTACTATTCCGACGGGACGCAGTCCCCGTTGGAGGCCGTGGAGCAGACAAAGAAAAACGGGGTGGATTTTGTCGTCATCACGGACCACGACACCACCGCCGGGACGGAGGAGTTCGTGACTCTTTGCGGGGAGTACGGGCTCAAAACAGTGAAAGGCACCGAAGTATCCGCCTACGACGGCGACACGAAGGTGCATATATGCGCCTACAACATAGACACGGGGTCAAAAGTATACGGCGACTTTTTGGAGCGGCTCATAGCCGGCGCGAGGGACAGAACGGTGGAAAAACTCGCCCTTCTGGAGACCGCCGGGATACACCTCACACTCGAGGATGTCGAGGCGGAAAGGCGCAGTCCTCTTTCCCCGATACACGCGATGTACATTGCCGAGGCGGGGGCAAAAAAGGGCTACGCCGCGGACAGGTTCGAGTTTTACGGAAAATATCTAGACGCGGGCGGGGTCGCGTTCTCCGTAAAATGCCGGCCCTCCCCCGAGGAGACCGTCGACATAATCCACGCGGCGGGCGGAATCGCGTCGCTGGCCCATCCCGGGAGGATAACCCTCGGCGTGGAGGACAAGATAAAGCTCATAGAAAAGCTTCTGGGCCACGGGCTAGACGCCATAGAAGCGGTGTATTCCTCGCACACGGCGGAGCAGACGAAGTATTACTGCGATCTCGCGGAAAGGTACGGTCTTCTCGTCACGGGCGGCAGCGACACCCACACGCTCGC
>JAJQAK010000033.1 GCA_021203845.1 Clostridia bacterium
CCGCAGAAAGCGATTCCGTACTTGCATATGACCTTCACGCCAGCGTCCAAAAGCTGTGCGTCGTAATGCAAATCGTCTATCTGCTTAAGGCCTTCTTTCGCCCTTTCTTCCATCTCGCTCTCGTCGTCGCATTTTTCAAACTCGAAGATGACTCCGGGGTAATTCCTCTCCGGGAACCGCGGTATGAGCTCGATGTCGCTCCTGCCGTATCCGGCGGTGTGATTGGAATGCGCCATATATATATCGTCGAAAGCCGCGGTGAAACCGACCATTATGTTCTGATAGGACTTCTCCCCCGACGTGTCGTAACAGTTCGACGACACCCGCATGAATTTTGTAAGCAGTCTGTTGAACTCGTCTATGTCTCCTTTGACAAGGGCCTTTTTCATGTTGCCAGCCGAGGTGGAGCCGGCAGGCCACAGATGGTCCAGTATCTCGCTTTTAAATACGTCCGCGACCTCCTTGTTGGGGATTTTAAGGACACGGCCCCCGTCATTGTCGGGCGACGGCGTAAGATATCCCGCCGCGAGCAACACGCTGTACACACTCTCCTCATTGGTCACATTGGTATACGCGACGTTGTCGTTTATGGACACCGAAATGGTGCCGCCCTTCATCAATGTGATTAAATTTTCTCTCACCGCCGACGAGCCGATCCCGAGAACCTCATTAATTATTGAATTGGAGGACGTGTTCACCCAGTATGCCTGTGCTTTATAGCCTGAATTTATATAATGCGACACAGACCACGGGTTAAAAATGTATGTTTCCGTTCCGAAAAGATACCCGTCGTACCATTCGCACACCTCGTCCATTTTTTCCGGAGCCCCGAAGTATTTGAGAAAATCCAGCGTCTCCTCCTTTGTGAACCCGAAATACCGGACAAACCCATCGTTCAAAACAGAATACGTCTCCGCGTTGTTCAACCCGCTGAACACGCCTTCCTTAAAGCTTCTAGTGACACCCGTAAGAACGGCGAAATACAGGGATTTGTTGTTCTTCAACCCCGCCGAGAGGAACGGTCTCATGAATTCCATGATTTTATCGTAGTATCCTTTGTCCGCACCCGTCTGAATTGGCACGTCGTACTCGTCTATGAGAATAATCGGTTTAACTTTATGGTGGGCGTACAGCATCCTGGAAAGCACCTCAAGGGACAGCGTCAGCTCGCTCAGTGAGGCACATTTTCCCACAATTTTTTCGTACGTTTTCAAATCATGACCCCTGTTCACGCGCAGACTTCTCTTAAGCTCCCCATGCCTGGAAAACTCGGACGAAAGCACATCCGCAATGAGTCCCAATGCTTCTTCGTATGTCCCCTGCATGACGGTCTTGAAGTCGAGATAGATAACGGGGTACTTGCCCTGCTTCGACGTGTATTCCCTGCCGCATTTCCAGATTTCGAGGTCTTTAAAATATTTGGACGTGTCCTTTTTCGTCTTCTCAAAAAAGGTCTTTATCATGTCGAGGTTGAGAGATTTTCCGAATCTTCTAGGCCTTGTAAAAAGCAACGCGTCCGATTCCCTGGATTTGTCTATAAGCTCTTTAATGAGATGCGATTTGTCCACAAAATAGCAATTGGAAACGACGTCGACGAAATCGCTTTTCGTGGAAATCCCTTTCTTTTCGCTCATAAATCACCTCTCCGAAATCTCCGATACCGCTATTTTACCACTTTGAAAACCAACATACAAGCCTTTATGGGAAACTTGACGTTCAAAAGAAAACGGCGGCCGGACCGCGAAATCCTAAGCCGCCGCGTATCTTCTTATGACTCTCAGTCGAGCTCGAAGGCCCCGGTGTACAGCTGATAGTACGTGCCTTTCTGCTCTATGAGCTGCTGGTGCGTGCCCCTCTCTATTATCTCGCCGTGCTCGAGGACCATTATGGCGTGACAGTTTCTCACGGTGGAAAGCCTGTGCGCTATGATGAAGACCGTGCGGCCCTCCATGAGCCTGTCGAGACCCTTGTCAATGAGTTTTTCCGTCCTCGTGTCTATGGAGCTCGTGGCCTCGTCGAGAACGAGCACCGGGCACTCCGACACCATGGCGCGGGCTATCGCGAGAAGCTGTCTCTGACCCTGGGAGAGGTTGGAGCCGTCCCCTTTGATGACGGTGTCGTATCCTTCCGGAAGGTGCTTTATGAACGAGTCGGCGCACGCGAGTTTCGCGGCCTCTACGCATTCCTCGTCCGTCGCCTCAAGCCTGCCGTAGCGGATGTTCTCCATGACGCTCCCCGTGAAAAGGTGCGTGTCCTGCAATACTATCCCGAGGGATTTTCGAAGGTCCGACTTCTTTATGTCGCGGATTGGTATTCCGTCGTACGTAATTGTTCCGGACTGTATGTCGTAGAACCTCGATATGAGGTTTATGACGGTGGTCTTCCCGGCTCCCGTGGACCCGACGAACGCGATCTTCTGAGTGGGCTTCGCGTAGAGCGAGATGTCCTTCAAAATGACCTTCTCCTCGTCGTACCCGAAATAAACGTCGTCAAACTTTATGTCACCCTGCAAAGGAACGTACTCGAATCTCTCCTCCGCGGCCTCCGCCTCGTGGCGGTGATGACGCTCGAGAGCGAGGGCGTCCCCCTCGGCCTCATCTTCGGCGATTTCGCCGACGGGCTTTTTCCACGCCCATTTTCCTTCTTCAAGCTCGCCGTACGTGAGGACGACGTTGCCGCCCTTGTCCTCCCTCTTTTCGTCGACCATCTTGAAGATTCTCTCGGCACCCGCGAGGGCCATGACTATCGCGTTGAACTGCTGGGAAACCTGCTGCACGGGCTGGTTGAACTGTCTCGTGTAGACCATGAAAGATAGCAGCATCCCCGTGAAGACCATCCACTCGTCGCCCGACTGGCCGCTCCCGTAGGGCGAGAGGAATATCCCCCAGCCGACTTTCCCGTTCGCGCAGACGCCTATGAGCACAATCCCTATGACCGCGACTATGACGTACTCGAGCCAGCCCATGTTGTTGTTTATGGGACCCAACATGAACGAGTACGTGTTCGCCCGCGTGCTCGCGCGACTCACCTCGTCGTTTACGACTTTGAACTCCTCTCTCGCCTTCTGCTCGTGGCAGAAAACCTTTATGACCTTCTGGCCTTCCGTCATCTCTTCGACGAACCCGTTCATCTTACCGACGGCTTTTTGCTGCTTCACGAACTCCCTCGAAGACCTTCCGCCGAAGTATCTTATAATGAAGGACACCGCGACGACGTATATTATCACGATTATCGTCAGCATGAAGCTGTAGTAAATCATGAACGCGAGAACGAACAGGAATGTGAGAATCGCCGTTATCATCTGCGGTATGCTCTGCGTGAGAAGCATCCTCATCGTGTCGACGTCGTTCGTGTAGAGCGACATTATGTCGCCGTGCGTGTGCGAGTCGAAATACTTGAGGGGAAGCGTCTGCATCTTTTTGAACATGTCGTTACGGATGCTTTTGAGCGTCCTCTGGGCTATCAGCATCATCATGAGGTTGTACGCAAGGCTTGAGGCCGCGCCTACAAAGTATATGCACCCCATTATGATGATGTTGGTGTATATGGAGCTCATCTCCACGGAAATCTCGACCCCGGCCGCGATGTCGGACGTGACCTGCAGGAGGTCGGAGACTATGGGTGCTATAAATGAGGCCGCGGCCACGGACGCCGCAGAGGCGAAGAGCACGAATATGAATACGCAGACCGTGAGACCCAGATTTCTGGAAAACGAGTATTTGAGAAGTCTTCCGAGCGTGCGCATGGGCTGTTCGGCTTTTTTGCCGTCGCCCCTCATCTGAACCGGACCCGGCATTA
>JAJQAK010000142.1 GCA_021203845.1 Clostridia bacterium
CCTTGGCGAGCTTCACGGCGTTCTCGGTCTTTTCGAGCTTTATGACGGGCACGATTCCAATCTTGGAGAGCTCGTCCACAACGCCGTCGATTTTTTCGAATACAGTCATGTTTCCCCCCTGCGTCCCCTATATAAAGGGATAATCGTCATTGTTAAAATTATAAAATTTGACCGGCTTACAGTAAATACACGAATCGGGTCTGTATATGGATTTTTCGGAACACAGACCGTCCGGAGCCGGCTATCCTCAGGCAAGGCGCAGTCTCTTTTTTTAACTAAACACAAAGCGGAGCCTAAGCCCCGCCCTGTCTGTTCCTTTATTCAAAGTTTTTTCTATCAACTTTGTGTCATCGCGTCCCCGGTCGTTTCGTCGCCGCCGAGATCCCACTCGCCTTGGAATATGAGCTGAAGATAAGGCGCCATGATGCTTCCGCTGTTGTTAAGCACGAACTCCCAGTATCCCGACTCCATGTCCATCGGGCAGTATCTGGTCCACGACGTAAGGCTGGACGTCGTTATGTTGGTGTTCACGCCGTATTCCTCGTTGTACTCCGCGGAGTATGCGTAGCAACTTGTAACCACTATGTCGCCATTTGCCGCGAAGTTTCCGACAATCCAGCTCGCGTTCTTAAGGGATGTCCTTATCGATTCGTTCCCGAACCATAGCTGGCCGTAGCTCGTGCAACGGCTAATTCGCGTGGCACCCGTTCCAGTGAATTGGCCTATCACACCACCGAGATACGATTTGCCGGAGGATGTTGACTCGATGACGCCGTAGATGTTGCATTGGTCTATCATCAGATAGTCATTGGAGTTTCTGTCGTCCGATCTCCCGACTATTCCCGCGGCGATTCCGCCCGATGCCGTTATGTACGCGTTGACATAGCAGTTGGTTATGTACACCTCGTTCCATCCCGCTGTACTGCCGCACTGAATGAATCCCACTATGCCTCCAACCCTTTCGTCTCCTTCTATCACGGCACCTGTGTAGTTTCGCGTCATAGAGCCGTCCTCATTTACGGTGGACGCCTCATGCGTATACGTGTTTACGAGAGAAATTCCGTCGATGTACGTCGTCTCGCTTGTTCCGCTGGACGAGTTTATCTGTCCCACGATTCCCCCGACTCGTTGCCCGTTGCTTGAAACGGTTATGTCTGTGGCCGCGATGTTATACAAATATCCCCCCGTCATATATCCAATAAGCCCGGCGGCGTTTTCGGTGTTGGATTTATCCGCCTGAGTATATACCACGCTGATATTTTCGAATTTGATGTTTTCTATTGTGCCGCCGTCAACCCTCGCAAAAATTGCCCTTTCCGTCGTCGAAAGATTTTTTATGGTGTGACCCATGCCGTTAAGGAGACCTTTGAACACCTTATCTTTGACATCCGCGGTAAATGTGCCGTTCGTTTCCAGTTCACCATCACTGCCATAGGTGCCGTAATCGATATCGGAAGTGAGAAGGTAAATCGTTGAGGAATTGTTGTTTTCAATCATTGATTCAAATCCGGTCGCGTCACTTATCTCTGTCACATTCGCTTGCAGTGTGTACACATCGGAAAGCTGAGTCCCATCAAGGCTTGTCAAAACGCAGTACACATAGTAACCCGCATTGTTTGAATCGGCGTATTGACGTGTCATGGAGGTTTCCCTGAGCGTGTCCACAACCGCATCCGAGTTTCCCGTGACGTCCGTCGCCAAAACCTCACCTTCCGTCCCCGTTCCTGTCAGTGCGGTTTCCGATTTGAGGACGTATATGTATCCAGTGGGACTTGACAAATTTCCTGTTATTGTGAACCCGTCCCGGTAAACCGTCAGAGTGGGAGTCCCCACGAACTGCACCTCGGCATCCTTGCTCGCGACATAAATAAGGTATGTGTATGTTTTCTGAGTGACGGCCGCGAGTTCGTCGGGGGAGTTTATGGAGATGTCTAGCGTAATTCTGTACACGCCGGCGTTCGACGTTGTGAACACGCCTATCTCGTCGAACGTGTCAGCGGCCGTAGGTGCGTATTCATATGTTGTCTCTATCGTGTAGAGGTCCGTGTCAAGTATTTTGCCGTTGTAGTCCGAGCCGTTCTCTATCGTTACGGCGGGCTCGGGGAATGCGGAGTACTGGTCGACTATCACTTGATCCATCTCCACGCCGTCAACGACGACGTCGCCAATGCTCGGGATGTCTTTCCTGACCGTGAGATCATACTCTTTCTCAATTTTGTATCCTCCGTATTCCATTTCCGCCGTGAGGGTCACCTGTCTATCGCCCTCCGGATCTCGGCTGACTTCTATCCCGACGGTGCTGCTGTTCGACGTGGTGTAGGTGACGTTATTTGTTACCCTCAGAACGTCGGGAACGCTCGACGTCCAGTTAATTCGCACGTCCCAGATGGAGTTGACTACTTTGAAGTTCTGGAACACCGCGTCCTCGCACACGGGGAGATATACCATGTTGTAGATGGCGGTCAGTGTGTCCGCATCCGCGGATTCCGAGCTTTGACCGCAAGTGTACTCGTAGTGTGTGTAGTCCTCCCACGCTGTCTTGGAAAGATCCGCTCCGACGCCGCTCAGAACCAGGCTCGCGTTGCTTTTTATTTTGAGCATGTCCCCCGCATAGATGGTCCCGTCGTCAAATCTAAGCTCGTTGTGAATGTTTCCCACTCCAAGATTGACCACGCCATTCTCGTCAAACGTCGTGCGCACGCCGAGATTTAGCGCGGGTGTCTCCTCGAAGATGTCACCCGCGGAAGCCTGTTTGTAGGATGTCCCCTTTATGCCACCGTCGTTCTTGTTGTCGGCGTCTACCGTCCCGTCTACGTAATAGTTGTTGAACACGCAGTTGGTGGTTGCCCCTCTGTATGCGTCGTTCGCAGTCTTGGAGTTTCCGTCTATCACGGAGAGAACGTTGGAAAGCGTGTTGTAGCTATATGACCACCTTGCAAGGTCTATGTTGGCGCACCCGCTGTCCTCCGTTCCGCCGTCGTATTTGATCTGTCCAAACGTTATGACGATCTCTTCCGGTTCTTCCTCCTCGATGCCCTCGTCGTCCGATCCCTCAGCTTCGGTCGTATCGCCCTGTGTGCCATCCGTGAGTTCTCCCTGGGTGTCGTCCGTCGCCTCGTTGTCTTCCGAACTTTCCGGAGTTTCAACTTCCACGGGTGCCGAGTTGTCTATGGACGCACAGTTGTTGTATGACGTTACGCCGTCAATTTGAAGAGTGCCGGGGTTCGAGTTGTCCGTAACGCCGTGCATGCGGTTGTTGAACGACATGCAGTTATAAAGTTTGACATCGCCCTCGTTGGAGCCGCCACCAAGCTTGAACCCGTTCCCGTCGCCGTCACGCGTCGTATACGAGTTGGTGTTGCTCTCCGCGTAAGAAGAGCTGAACGTGTTCCCGAACCTCGCGTTGTTTTCCGCCTGTGTGTTCAGAAGATAGCCGTTTTCGAACGCAATGCAGTTGTATATAATAACGCAGCCGATGTTACCCGTGTCCTCTTTCGCGTAGAGGTCCCAGCCGTCGTCGCTGTTACGGTACGCTATGCATCCGTCGAACACATTCCCGTAGCCTATTGTGAGCTTCGCCCCGAAGCCGTCGGCATTTTCTCCGTACGTATGGTTGTCGTAGTTGTTGAATGACGTGCAGTTTTTTATAAGGTTGTAGCTCGGCCAGTCCTTGATGTCCACGTCGTCACTGGACTTTCTTCCGAGCTGAAGCCCCGTGTCACGGTTGTTGTAGAACTGGCAGTTCTCAATGACGTTGTGGCTCCCGCCTATGTACATACCGTTGTCGCCGGCCCCCGCTACGTCGATGCCGTACCAGTAGATGTAGTCGCTGTTCATCGTGACGCCACGGTTGTTGCCGTCGAACGCTTCCCCGTAAAGACTTATGGTCGCAGACGTGGATTCATATGTGTGGCCGTCGTCCGCATAGGCCGCGTTCATTATCGTGATGTAGTTGTCGTACGTCCCGCTTTTTTCGACGTAGACGGACGTTGTCTGCGTGTACTGACCGGGCATGACCAAAACGGTGTCGCCGGGTTCCAGTATGGAGTCATATGAGTGTGTACCGCTGGACCCCCATCCTATGAGGTCAAGGATGTTGTAAGGGTTTTCGTAGCTCCCGTCGCAGCTTTCCGACGTAAACTGGGCGACGTCAGCGGAAACGTAATACGTCTTGCCGTTCCCTCTCTCCGGGGTGTAGCTGTACTCTATGCTGATCTCTTTGTTTTTCGCGTTACCGTCACCCTTGCAGGCTCCGAGGGCGACAACCCCTCCGAACATGCACACGGCAAGCACGGACGACGCGGCTACCGTCAAAATTTTGTTTCTTCTAGTTTTTTCCATTTTTTTGTCTCCCAACACAATCGTCATTCAGTTCTTTTTGGAATTGCTTTCTCCGTACATCGCGACGAAACTTTGAGGCAGAGCCAAATCTATGCCCTCCATGCACAAGGTCCCGGCAAGAGGCAACATTTCTTCGTTCGGAGTTGTAGAAGCAGTCAGTTCAATGTCGCCGTTCTCGTCAGATGACGAGCTGTAAATATCTGTCATCTCAATTGAGGTAATCCTCGTCGGTCTGTTTATTGAGCCCATAGTATCCGAAAAATCTTGAATATTTGTGGCAATAATGTATGTTCCGGGCTCCGTCACCGTATATTCTATAGTCACCAGGCCCGTTCCATACACTTCATATGAATAACCCGCGTTGTTGTCAAGTTCATGCTCGTTAAAAGCATCACCCAATTCCGGCATGTAGGAAGCTTTTAAATAATATCCATCGTCATTCTTTAACCCTATGTTCGACCAATTGCTGTCTCCTGTCGATCTGAAACCTATCGTTATAGAACCCGTCCCCATAAAGGTAACCGAAAGTGCTTCTCCTTTAACCTCTATACATATCGTTGATTTGTCCCTGAGACGGTCGTTATTCGTGTCGTTCCCTATGTACGATAAGAAAGAATTTGTTCCAACAAACCAGCTTGCCTGCAATGATAAGTCCCCACTCGTGAAATTCGAGATCGTTTTCAAAGCGTCAAAGTCAAGGCTGTAACTAAATACCACGTTTCCCTCAGGAGCTGTAATTTGGTAATTAACCGATGTACTCACCGTTTCCACTTTATGTTCGGTGGACGAAGCGATCGTCTCCGTGTACGTTGCGGTAGCAGTAGCGTAGGAATCCCCTCCCTCGGCGTCCGTGCCCGTCCCGCTAAGGGTGTTCACCCCGGTCACATCCACGTCGTCCGCGTCAAGGCTTTTTATCATCCCGCTCTTGTACGTAAGGAGATAGGTCCACGTCCCAGTCATTTCGTCCGTCACACTCATCTCCTGAGTCGTCGTGCCCTGCACAAATTCTATGGTGTCCAGAGAGTCTATAACGTAACACAAAACATATGCACCGCATTCGTAGTCGATTGTGGAGTATTTTCCGGAAACGGTCACCTCTCTAAAAGCGTATATCGTGTAGATGCCGACGGAAAGATCGGTCAATGAATCAATCCTTTCTCCGCCCTTGTAAAACGCAAGTTCGTATGCGCCGTCGCTCATTTCGGATTTGGCGACACCGCCAGCATCGACGGAATAAACCTTCATGTCCGACAAATCAATGGTCGCGCCGCTCGGCGCGCTTTCGCTCTCGTTTCCATTTTGATCTTCTTTTTCTTCTTCTTCATCTTCGGACCAAAGATAATAGTCTACCTCGTCCTTTTCTATCGTCATTCCGACGATTTCCTCTATGACCTCGACCTTGTAGGAATCGGAAAGAGTCACGCCGTCTTCCGTGTATGACACGACGATGTCGTACTCTCCGGCCGTGGAGTTGTCAAACTCACTGTAGTCCACGACGAGATCGTTCGCGACGACTTCCTCTGCCTCGCCGCTCTCGCGCGTCACGGTGGCCTCTATTCCTTCGGAGGAGAATGACTGATACGTAAGATACGTCCTCTTCGCGTTGTCCACGGAAAGAGTCATCTCGGTTATGGGCGAGGTGTCTGTCGCCTCTTTCTTTTCGTTATCGGAACTGCACGCCGCAATGACACAGCATGCCGCCGCCACGACGAAGACACCTATGAGAGCCCCTTTCAATGCTTTCAATTTCTTCATTACGAATTACTTTCCCCCTAAATATTTATGATGTCAAAGTAAACAAAATCCTAGGGCCTTCCGACCCTATGCTAAACTCTATAATAAACCCTTCGACGCGTCAAGATTGAATTTTAACTTTTCCCGCCGTTTAAATCAAATTTGTTGATTTGAAGCATAAACCCCGGCTGATTTTGTGAGTTTTCAACAAAAGACGGGCACTCCCGTGAGACCTACGCGACGCCCGCGCCCGCCAAAGTGACGTCCAGTCCACCCACCTTCAAAAAATCCCATTAAAGGGTGGACAAGTCCCGACGGCCACCGCGGGAGTCCGACGCCACGATTCCCCCTCAACCCCCGAAGCCCGCCATCGCGGCGAAGCAAAACCGTATCGTACGAGGGTCCCGTCAAAGAAACCCCGCGTCCCGAAACGAAAATCCCGCGCCTTGACGCTTCACGATAAAAACCGACGCGTTCGGGCGCCGCGTCGCGAAAGTCTTCGGGAGGAAACGAACGCTTGCCGACGACTCCCGACAAGAGTCCGCCCGCGATGTCTCAGCAAAAAATGTCCGTAGATTTTTCGTCCGTCATTGAAACGGGGACGAACCCGGGCGTGACATGTCCGGGAAGCCTGACGGGCACGACAACGATTCCGCGTGAAAAGAAAAAGGGATGCCGCACGATTCAACATGGGGACGCCTTTCCCAAACCCGACAAACACTCTCCGAGAGCCTTCGCGGCATTCAGGCAGAGCATTGCCTGATGTTCTTTTATGGTAAAACCTGCGCCTCGCGTGCCGTGGGGAAAGCCGCCGCCACATCGCAATTTGGAGACGGCGGACATGATGTCTTCCGCCTCCCGTGCCGGTTTGTCGAAAAAGACCTCGAAGCCCGCACCGGCCGGCAAATCATAAGACCTATTTGACGGCTTCGTACATCTTCCGTATGCCGCCGCCCGGAACTTTCTCTTTTTTGCTTTCGCGCAGCGCGTTTTGCCGGCGTCACGGCTGCGTCGCAACCCCGTTTTGACGGCCTATCCGCTTTCTTTCTCGTTTCGGACGAAGACCCGCGTCCGGCGGCCTCCATGTCCTGGGTCTGAATCAGTAGTTCGGACCCGGGTTTCTGACCGTATCGTCGTCGTCGAACACAGGTTCGTGCCGTACGACATACGGCGCACGATTCACCTTCCCCCAAAGACGTTCAACGAAACAACTGCACGCGTCTTCCCGGACTTCGGGCGAAAACCTTTACAACACGGAATGAAACCCAACTTCCCCCAATGGACAAGACAGAAATTCGGGACATTGACCGGTTTTCCGGCAGTATTCAAACAGTTCGGCAAGGCATCTCCCATCATCGGCCTTAAATTTGAACTCGGCCGCGTTCTTTACACCTAACCGTTTTAAGATTCGTGACCAATAATCCCTGTCCAAGGACGGCATGACTATGGAGGCGTCAAAACGATAAGTCCCATCATCATATCGATATGTCTCTTCACCTCGAAACAGGATGTCGAAAATATTTGTCGTTCAGAACATCATACTCACTGCAATTCACACACAGACGATTCTCCTTACCTGATGACACAATGATGAAATCCCGTGAGCCAAGAGCTACTTCGTCATATCAGAAACAACGGGGCCACCATCAAGATCTCAAGCAATTGCCGTCGCCCATGAACACGGTGTGTAAGCCGTTCATTACCATAATATAGAGTATAGGATTGCTTATATATACGCAATATATAGTATGTGCTGTCGTAGAATTTGTTAGTTTGCAACTTGGTTCCAGAAAAATCAAATACCTGATTCCTTGAAATTGAAGACAGAATAAGCCTCAGATGTCTGGCTTATTTATCATCCGGAAATTGAATCATATTGACAGCCCTTTTTGTTCTATCCCCAGTCAATCATTTTTCAATTAAGCCGATTCGGGTTTAGGACAAAAAGGAGTACTGTTTCGCTCCGCATCGGGCATGGTGGCGATGTCGGGAAAATTCGTTTTATCGACGCACGACACCGAGACTTCCTGCTGGCGACAAAAAAGACCGGTGAAAAACCGATCCCAACGTATGTGCGCGCCGTCGCGTCACACCTTTACTCTCTTTATCTCGCAGGTATGCTGCTTCGTGTCTTCGTCGTAGTTTATGCCGACCACGACGACGTCGCCGTGATAGCTGTGAAGAAAGTCGAAATACTCTTTGTCCAGGGCTTGTTCGATCGCCCCCTCGGCCGATTTGTCAACCTTGAGCTCGACTATCATCGGAGGGTAATTGGGGTTCTTACTGTTTATGGGTACATAGCCGACGTCAGCGAACCCGTCCCCCGCCGAAAGCTCCAAAAAGGCGTTGTAATGGTTTTCGGCCGCGATGTACGCGAACTGTATGGCGGTCTTGAGCGACAGCTCTTTGTTGTACTCCAGCTTGGACGAGCGCATTCTGTGAACCCTCTGCACGCGCTTCGCGACCGTCTCCGCGTCACCTTTGAGTGTCGCCTCCAAAATCGCCTCGGACTGCAGCTTTATTTCGTCATATGCCCCAAGTCCGATGTTTTTAAGTGATATTTTGAACTGCTCCTTTATCTCGCGGTTGGGAATTTTAACCTTCTTCGTCTTGGAGTTATAGGAAAGATACCCGAGATGTATGAGAAGTGTCAGAACGTCGTCGCGGCTCTCGAACGTCACCATATCGTTCGAAAAACTGCCGATGTCGACTTTAACGGATTTACCCTCGAGAAGCTCCGACAGCACGTCCTGCACTCCGTACGTGTTCGTCCTTATGTACACGTTGAGGGCTTCGTACGTCTCGGTCGCCGTCCAGTATCCCTTGGGGGGAAGATTTGAAAGAACCGCGTTGTACACGGCATAGGGGTTGTATATCGCCACTCCGTCGATTGTGTAGCCGTTGTACCACGACTTTATCCCTTTGAAAGATTTACCGTGTTCGTCGCAGAGCTTTTTTACCTCATCCTCGGTGAAACCCATGTATTCCTGGACGGGGTCCGCCCCGGTCATGGAAATCTCTTTGAACATGTTGAGCGCGGAATGTGTGCCGTATTTTCTTATGGGGAGAATACCGGTCATATATGCGAGAGCGACGTATTGCTGATCTTTTAACAAATCCCTCAAAAAATCCAAATAGCTTTTCTGTCCCTCTGTGTCCTCCTTCCTTTCCCTGAACACACAGTCCCATTCGTCGAATATGAAAACAAATTGTACCATCGTTTTATCGTATACTGCCTTAAACATTTTTATCAGGTTATTACCATTGAATGTTATGTCGGGATAAATCGATGTGAGTTCATCGATAAGATTTGCTTTGAAATCCGCTAAGCCCTCTTCTATCCGCATGCCATTGCTGAGAAGCTGTGTCATGATGCAGTGTACGACGTTGTACTTGTTGATGTATTCCTCATATGTGTCGTCCTTCGATATCTCGAGTCCGTTAAACTGCGTATGGGAATCACACCCACGACCATAATACGCCGTGAGCATATCCGCCGCATGGGATTTGCCGAATCGTCTGGGCCTTGACACACACAAAAATTTGTCTTTATATGTGATGCATTCGTTCGTATATTTTATGAGACCGGTCTTGTCCACATATATCTTGCGATCCAAATGTTCTTGAAAACTTCCGTTTCCGGGATTCAAATAATCGTTCATATATACTTCCTCGCCATTTACTCTCATTATACAGCACGTCACGAAAAAACGCAACACCGAAAGTTCAGCCATTTAATGCTATGAACACAATAAATGACTCGACACGGACCCTGCCCGGCATATAGCAAAATAAGTATGTCGAGCACTATTACAAGCCACTCCCCATCCGACATGAACCCATGACTTCAGCGTCCATGTCTGTATGTGTACATCATTTCTATTCAGACATCTCATTTGCGCCGCACCTCCTCCATGACGGATTCAATCCACTCGGATCCGGCCCCGTCCAGCGCGTCAAAAAGCGGGAGCACGTTTGTGCTCGGAATCTCCTCGAAGTCCGAGCTCAGTCTCCCGATTCTTTTCTTCATGTCGGCCCAGTTTTCCGCGGTCACCTTGCTCACGAGAGCGTCTTGGTCGTGCCTCTATTTGCCGTGGTTTTTTTCCCCGCAGAATTTTTCTGTTTCGGGTTGGTGTTCCCGATTCCCCATGGCCCAGAGTCTGACGTCCGACCCGTGCGACGCAGTCACCCGCATGACGCACGGATTGACAAAAAATAGAATCCTATCGCAAATCCTTTGACCGTACACGTCCGCTATGCTCTTTCTGATTCGTCTAAAGTCATCGCACGGAGGCCCCTCCGTGTCGCACAGAATGACGACGACGGCGTAACTTCCCATGGCGAACCCGTCTTTATAGACGGAGACAACGCTGTCCGCTTCGTCGAGTACGGATTTAAGTGCCACAAAATCCCCGACATGAAGAACGTTATCCCCGAATCTTCTTACGTCTTCCCGGGGGACGAGTTTGAACTCGATTCCGTCGGAATAAAACATACAGCCACCCACTCTGACGCTTAAAATCATGACTCCTCCCTTTCATCGTCGCAGACGGGTGTATCCGTGTTCTTGTCCGATTTTTTTGCCGTGGGCCCCGACTCATCTCGCATTCCGGGAATCCGCCGGCAACGCCGTAAAAAAAGTCCGTACGGAACGGGTGTGCACCGGAACGGGCCCGCCGTGAACATCGCCACAGCAATCGGACAATCCCGTTACAGAGCCCCGTGCTCCGACAATCAAAAATAAATCGAGGTCATGAAGCAAACCGGACGTTACTTCGGCAAAACTCGACGAAGCGTCGCCGATAAACCGGACACAACATTGGCAATCTACAGCCTTTAAGGGTAGAACTTTGCCATGACAATACGACATGAACCCCCAAAGCGAATCAAGGCGTTTGGGGGGCTTTTGCTATATTTCGATGTTTACGGACCTTTTCTTACATTATAGGAGGTCAAAACTTACAATGGGGTAGAATTGGGGGGAATCAGGACACTTCGCTCATTAATTCCTATGTCTCTTCATTATGTTCCAAATTTTCCTTGTATTTATGAGCTAAACATTCCAACAAAACAAAGTCACATGCCCAGTTTACAGCCATTCCCGATTTTATCAGTTCAGTTACAACCCTATATGTGCTCAACGCCATCTTACGAATGGCATCTTCTTGACTGTTGACGGATACAAATTCTTGCTGAAGGAGCCTTTTATAGCCGGGATCGACAACGTTGTTAATAACGAGTCTTGCAACAAATTCCTGATATATCGGAAACATGAAGTTCAGCCTCACCGAGCTTGTGGCATTACCCTTCCTGTCGAATAACAGTACATTGTTTTTTTGTTGAATCTTGTAAGAACTCACCGGCGCAAGATATATCAACTCCCCTATTTGCAAAAGAATGCCACACATAAACTTCTCGTTCCTTGATGGACCATAGCTCACTTGCGGCACATGAGAATTCCCGTGTACATTTATCTCACCCATGCGCAGGTAATCAACATATTGTTCGTCAACAGTATAAAAATCTAACATGTAAAATCTCCACTCTATTAAAACAGGGAGGACTTCTCCTCCCCCCTTACAGTAAATGCCGCGCTTATGGTGGGTTGCGGAGCACCCAAAACGTTTAATGCCGCGCTTATGGTGGGTTGCGGAGCACCCAAAACGTTTAATGCCGCACTTATGGTGGGTTGCGGAGCACCCAAAACACACTATATTAATTACCACTAAAAATGTAGCAAACAACCTACTGTCTTGATTCTACCTTCGCACTCAAGACCTGTCAACACTAATTTTTAATTTTTTTTTGAATTCTTTTAAATTTTCTTTGATAAATGTACAATATAGCCACCGTCGGGTTAATTTTAACTTGATTTGTAACATAATCTATCGGCCGATTTTGTGAATTTTTAGCAAAACCAACGAGACGACTTAATGCCTCCGTGTCGCACAGAATGACGACTGCTTAGTCTCCCATGGCGAACTTGTCCTTGCAGACGGAGACGCCGCTTCTGGCCTCACCTGGTTTGAGGGGCTTTGCGTTTTCGGACTTTGCGTTTTCGACTTCAACGGTTATACCCGCGTTCCAAACTCCGCACCCGCAAAGTCGGTTGGGACAGGCTTCCTCTTCGTAACCTTCGCAGATTATAAGAGCCTTGCGAGTCCGCATACCGGGTTTCTTAATTCTCCCCGTCTCCCTCTTTTTTGGGAAGGACGACGGACAGAGAGTCGGGCTCCGAACATGCACCCATGTCGCCCCGTCTGCACATGTCGCAAAGGTCCGCGCCTTCGAGGGACATGCGGCACGTGCAGCCGTCGTCAAAAAGGGAGTAAAAGTACTCCCCTCCGTCTTCCCTGTCTCTCCCGTCAAGTATCCGGTCTTGCCTGAATATCTTCTTGCAGTCAAGCAAGGCCTCATCGTGCATATTGAAGATAAGCCGCCCTTTGCCGTTCGCAATGTTGCCAAGCAGTAGCACGACCGCCCTCGTCAGTTTGCCGTGAAGGCCACCGCCCTGAACGCCTGCGACGAGGGCCTTTCCGCACTGCAGTGCACGGGCGTTGCAGCTCACTAGCGCGACCGTCTTGCATGTCCCCACTGAATCCCTTACGACGCTGGGAACTTTCCGCCGCGGTGAACGGAAACCAAACCCCGCCCGTCCGCGGAGCTCTGACGATTCGCGCCGCGGGCCTTCGCCCCAATGCTTTGCTGCGCCGTGGCGCCCGCGCCGCCGTAAGCCCCGGGATCCTCACAGTAAAAATCGTCTATGTCGAGGTCGGCCGCTTTGATAAGCTCCACAATCCCGCCCGTCGCCGGCCCACCGCCTTTCAACGCCCGCACAATCTTGTCTATCGGCACGTTGTTCGATTCGACGATTCCCACACGCCTCTTGACACTACCCGTAGCCGGATTGGGATACTTCTGCAGATATAAAAAACTCCTTACCGTGGGATGTAAAAAACTGCTTACCACACGATGTAAAAGTTTACTTACCATGGAGCTGTAAAAACATCTTACCACTCACAGTGTCCGAAACAAAATGGATTTGATTACGCTCTGCTTTGGGTGATAAAGACCGAATCTATCCGTCTTCATATATTTTCGTAAAAAAATGACTCGACATGGGGCACTACCCGGCAAAAAATACCGAATAAGTATGTCGAGCTCTATTATCAACTATTCTATAAACTGTACCCACCAGCGTCACCAATTCTCGTGGTCGCTGTTAAACTTTGTGTAAGCTTACAGTGTCCGACCACCGTCATCTGAAATCTCATAATCATCAAAGCGAGTCCCATTTTGACGGTCGTCGCATCAAGATACAGTACTGGCCCGGCTTGATGTCAGTCTCCCCTCAATCTTCGCCCATCCGTAAACTCTTCCGCCCGGACAAACCGTTATGCACCTTCGAGAAAGCACATCCTTCGATTAAATTTCTCGGTGCCGAACGAAACGGTTGTGCCGTGTCTTACCTCTCCCGGCCTAGAATATGGATTCCATTCCAAAATGATAATCCCCAACTTTTAGGACTTTCTCCCGGGATGGATGTCACACACGATTCTATTTGTCTTTCTCTTTCTCGGTGGCGTTATCTTTCTCATTGTCCAAATATATACTGTCAGTACTGTACATAACATCTTCCGGTTGCTTTAGGAACGGACAACTTTTCATAAAGTCTCCGTTTTGATCATAAATTTTCTGTTTGTTCAATACCGGATTGCCATTAACGATTTTCTCATACATAGTCATATAATCTTCCATCGTTCCCTCCTGTTTCCCATATGCTACGGTTGATTGATTATCATGCCGCGTCCTTTATGGTTTTCTATGATCTTCACAGCCTTGGTCATTTGAAACGTCTGCATATAGGTGTGATGGATTGAAAGAACACAATCCTGAAGGTCGTTACAGTCATCGATTGCTGTTTTATTGAGGCTTTCGAGATCCGTAACCTTTAATCCAAGTTTCTTCAATTCATCCGAGTGGATATGTCGTGAATGTGTAAATGTCTTAACATGACTTGATAACACACCCAATACTTTCGTCGCCTTTTTGCCTTATTAGATTCACCACTGAACATATTATCCATCAACCACTTCTTCACCATTCCCTCGGCCAAGGCAATCCCCTTGTTACATTCGACAATAAACGTCGGCGGATATTGTGCTATAATTTGACTCCACAAGACCGTTTTATGAGGATTTTGCAGAATATCCTGACATGCGGTGTCGAACTCCTCAATAAGTGCGGCACACGATACACCTCTATATTGCGGATCTATCGGGCCCAGATTCGACTGCTTTCCCATTACAATTTCTTTGGATGCAAGCGCAATCATAGTTCCCGCCGACATTGCAATTTGGGGAATAAAAACTCGAATGTCATTGTCAAACAGTTTTTTTAAGTAATATACGATTGACTCAGTAGCTGTTATATCCCCTCCCGGCGTATGTAGTATTAAATCCAATCCCTGGCTTCTATCCAATCCATGCACTACCTGCATAAACGCATTCTTATCATTATCGTTAATTGAAGCGTCGCTATTGGGTTTCTGGAGAAAAGCGGAGTAATATGAAATAATATTTCGTCCAGTATACCTCTCCATTATGGCCAAATATTTTCGGCGCATATCATCAATTGAGCTGTTCCTCAAATTCTGACAAATTTGTCCCCAATCTGGCATATTGTTACCCCATTTACATATCCAGCGTAATTAAGGTACCAAAAATTTTTTTTAAAGTCAATAGGGCATAATGCAATTAGCCCCTTAATTTCCGGAAAATTCTATCCTAAAACAGCCTTGACGGCCCTTATTCGGAGGCTCTGGGGGCTTGCTTTCCTGAGGGCTTCAGGGTCAGCAGTGGCTCGCTTTTCCTTCCGGCGTAGATGTCTCCAATCCGTTGTGCGTGTTTCTTCACGTGCTGCTTGTCGAGGCCAAAAACGTTCAGAATCTGTTTCTGTTCCTTGGACAGCGCGCTGTCCAATCTGTACGTTCCGTCCGGTTTTATCATCATGAATATCTTTTCCGGTTCGGCGACAGCACCAGTCACGGAGAAATAATTCGGGTGGGATAAGTTCCTCCGTGTATGCCCGGCTTAAGTGCGTCCTCATGTGGTCGTACAATATCAGAGCGACGAATTCCACAAGCTGTTTTCCCTCCAATCTTTCTTTGCCATCTATCCTTTCACACGGTGCGAACGCTTTGTCGGCACAAAGCAGTTTCTCCATTTCGTCCCGGCTCATATAAAGGAAGTATGCGTCCCACACCGTCACTTCCTCGGGGTTTAGACTACGAAATATCCGCAATGCTCATAGGCCTTGCTTCTCCCTTTCGTCTTCTCAATATAGAACACAAGCTTTTCGGCTTCGTCGTCGATAAACATTCGGAGAAGACGGCTCATCTGCGACGCACTTCCTCCATGACGGAATCAATCCATTCGGATCCGGCCCCATCAAGCGCGTCAAAAAGAGGCAGCACGTTTGTGCTCGGAATCTCCTCGAAGTCCGAGCTCAGTCTCCCGATTCTTTTCTTCATGTCGGCGTAGTTCTCCGCGGTTATCTTGCTCACGAGAGCGTCTCTGTCGTGTCTGTCTTTGCCGTAGTTTTTTACCCCACAGGATTCTTCTGTTTCGGGTTGGTGTTCCCGATTTTCCTTGGTCTTGAGTCTGATGTCCGACCCGTGCGACAAAATCAGCTGCATGACGCACGGATTGACGAAACAGAATCTTGTCGCAAATCCTTTGGCCGTTCATATCCGCTATGCTTTTTCTGATTTCTCAAATGCCGAATTCGGCATTTGCGAGATACGAAAGTACACGATTTGAATCAGAAAACATCAGGGGCGGGACGAAACAGTTCCGCTTTTTTTTGCGTCAGCGTGCGTCGGCCGGGTTCAGTACGCGATTTCTTTTTTGAAGAAACGTGTCGGACCGGCATTGAGTCCGGGTTCCGGCCGAATCGGTTCGTAAGCGTGTTTTTGATATTGCTTTTTCATCGCGAAAAGTGGTATAATCACATACAAAGATAAGGAGTCGCGGTATGGGAGATTATTTGAATCCCGGGAACGAGTTATTTCGTGGGGATTTCGTAAACAAATATTACATTGACAAGAGCGGACTCATAAAATACACCAACTCGGTAATCGGGGATAATGTCTTCAAATGTATGTGCGTGTCCCGTCCGAGGAGATTCGGTAAGTCTTTTGCGGCCGACATGCTCACGGCGTATTATGACCGGGGGTGCGATTCACACGCTCTTTTCGACGGGCTTGACATATCCCAAAGTCCGGATTACGAGACGCACATCAATAAGTACGACGTCATTTATTTCGACGCGGGCGGATTTTTCGACGTGTGGAATGTAAACGGTCTTACAACGTTGCAAACTGTCAGTAAGTTTGAAGAAATGCTGGAAGGTGATCTCGCAAAAGCATATCCCGAGGTTTCTCGCGGAAGCGGTTCCATTACGGACTATCTTTCGGATGTCTACGAATATACGAATACCCCGTTTGTGTTCGTCATAGACGAATGGGACGCGGTGTTCCGCGTCTCGAAGGACGACGTCGAGGGACAGAAGGCATATTTGAAACTTCTTAACGCAATCCTGAAACAAAAGAAATATGTCGCACTAGCGTACATGACGGGAATTCTCCCAATAAAAAAGTATGGAACGAATTCCGCCCTTAACATGTTTAAAGAATACACTATGCTGAGGCCCGGCCCCGTCAAGAAATTTATAGGGCTTACGGAAGACGACGTCAAAATGCTCTGCGTGGGCTCTAAGTTCACGATAGAGGACATAAAGGACTGGTACGACGGATATACCCTGGACGGACTCGAGATATATAACTCCAACTCGGTCGTCAGCGCGCTGAGCGAAGGGGTACTTGACGATTATTGGAACAAAACGGAGATGTTTGAGGATCTTTTATCCTACATCACGGTGGATGTGGACGGACTTCACGACGTGATACTCAAACTTCTGGCAAAGGAAACATATGTGCTTCCGTCCTATAATTCGTTTCAAAATGACCTTGTCAACCTGGAAAGCAAAAACGATTACCTTGTCGCACTCATCCACCTCGGATATCTTTCTTACGACTCCAGGGACGGGACGCTTAAGATTCCCAATCACGAGGTACGTATTCAGTTTGTGGACTCGCTCGGCAGCATGAAAGAGTCGATTGTCGCGAAGTTTTACGACTATTCCAACAAACTTCTCGA
>JAJQAK010000007.1 GCA_021203845.1 Clostridia bacterium
AGCGTGTCCTTTTCCATTCTACCGTGGCAGTATATGACTTTCCCCTCGGGGACGAGCCTTTTTATTTTTTCCGTGAAGGTCGCTATCGTTTCAACCCTGTTGTAGAGTATGAAAATCTGTCCGTCTCTGGAAAGCTCTCTCACGCACGCGTCGCGGATGAGAGCGTCCGACTCCTCCACGACGTAAGTTTGAACGGGGAGTCTTTTGGAAGGCGCCGTGTTTATCGTGCTTATGTCCCTTATGCCGGAAAGCGACATGTGAAGGGTTCTCGGGATTGGCGTGGCGCTTAATGTTAGGCAGTCCACCCCGGTTCTCAGCTTTTTTATCTTTTCCTTGTGCTCAACGCCGAATCGCTGCTCCTCGTCGAGAACCAGAAGACCCAAATCGCAAAATCCGACGTCCGAAGAAAGGAGCCTGTGGGTGCCTATTATGAAGTCTATCTTTCCCTCTTTGAGATCTTTAAGCGTCTCTTCCTGCTGTTTTTTCGTGACGAACCTGTTAATCTTCGCGACCCTCACGCCGAACTCCGAAAACCTTTCCGTCGCGACGTTGAAATGCTGGTCGGAAAGAACCGTGCTGGGGCACATGAGTGCCGCCTGTTTTCCGCCGAGAACGCATAGATACACCGCCCTCAGCGCGACTTCTGTCTTTCCGTATCCCACGTCCCCGCAAAGAAGTCTGTCCATGACCTTGGAAGAGCACATGTCCGCCTTTATCTCGGCGACGGACGCGAGCTGGTCGGGCGTCTCCTCGTACGGGAAGGCGCTCTCAAACTCCTCCATCATGACGGCGTTTTCCGGAAATTCGAAGCCTCTCCTCGTGGACCTTTCCGCGTAAAGCGCCTTGAGGTCTATGGTCATCTTCCTGAGAGACTTTATGACGCGCTGCTTGGTATGCTCGAACTCCTGCCCGCCGAGCCGGGAAAGCTGCGGGTTGTCGGCCCCGGTGTACTTTGAGAGAGAGTCCATCTGGTCCACGGGCACGTAGAGCATGTCGCTTCCCGCGTACTGCACGCCGACGTATTCCTTGAGCCCGTCGCCCGTCTCGAGCTTTCTCGTGCCCGTTATCCTGCCTATGCCGTGAGTCTCATGCACGACGAAGTCGCCGATCTCGGGGGCCACAAAAAAGTCTCCCCTTCTTTTCTGTATGCGTCTTTGCGGAGCGGAGGTCTTGAGATAGAGATCCCCGCTCCCTATGAGAACGAGCCCGCTCTCGTGCAAAATCGTTCCGTGCGAAAGCTTTTCCGAAGAAATTGTCACGCCTTCCAGAAGGTCGAGCCTCACGGGCATGACGGCCGCGCCGATGAAGGACACGGAAAGCCTTTCGCGGAGCTGCTCAGCCCTTCCGTCGCCGTCCGTGAAAAGAACTATTCTGTATCCTCGGCCCTGCCAGGTGGACACGTCTTTGCAGACGTCTCCGTCCGTCCCGTAATAGACGGGCGCCGGGGTGGATTTGAAATGTATGAGGTCCACTGGGTTGAAGAACCTCGTCTCGGTCGCGAACTGCTGCATGCACATTTCGTAAAACGGTTTCGCGGCGTCCAGAAAATCCTCCTTGGATATAAGCTGAAACCTTGAAAAATCAAGCACCTCGCCGCCTTTAAGGAGCATGTCGTACCTTTCCGCGTGCTCGCTCTCGAGAGCGTCCATTCTGTCGTCGATGTCCCTGCACTCGCCGTAGAAAACCGCCGTATCTTTGGGAAGGATGTCAAAAAGTGTCCCGTGATTTTTTACGAGCGGCATGAAAAACGATGCCGCAGAAAACGTCCCGCTCGCGGCCTCGTCCGAAAATCCGTCTATAATCTGACGCGCTCTCTCGTAGGCGGCGACGTTCGTGAACTTTTTGACGGACTCTTTGAGATACTTGTCTATCTCGGCTATCTCGCTCTCTTCGAAGAACGTGTCGCTCGCGGCGATGATGGCGATTTTTTTGAGCTCGGAAATTTTCTCCCTCGTCTCGGGGTCGTACTCCCTGATCTTTTCCGTCGTGTCCCCGAAAAAGTCAATTTTTATGGGGTTTTCCGCGCCGACGGGGTAAACGTCCAGGACGTCCCCCCTCACCGTGAAGGTCCCGGGACTTTCAGGCTCGTACTCCCTCGTGTACCCCATTCGCGTAAGAGTCGAAGGGAGAGATGTGAAGTCGTACTCGGCGCCGACCTCGATTTCTATTCTAGGAAGGAAAGTAGGCACGAGCTGCAGAGCGGCCTCGATGTCGCACACCACTCTCGCGTCTCCGGAAAGAATCCTGTCCACAGCGGCTATCCTTCTGAAAACCGAGTCTCTCGACACTGCCTTCTTATATGTTAAAACCTCGTCTTTGGCGACCAAAAGCACGGGCTCGTACCCCGCGAGCGTCTTTATCGCGTCGCACGCCTTGGCGGCCTCGACGGAGTCGGGAAGGATGTAAACGTAAGGCCTATCGCTACACGATACTATGAGATTTCGTACCGTCCCGTCCACGCCGAAAACCGCCGCGGGCACGCCCCGGCGGATGTCGTCCTCTATTTTGGGGAACTGTCCCCCCAGGTTTTCGTAGGTGAAAAAGCCTCTGTCCAAACCCTTACCCGTGTTGTGAGTTATTTTTAACCGATATGATCAGTTTCTGTTGCCGTTGTAGTCCTGTATGACGAGGTCCAGTGCCTCACCCGATGCAATCCTCACCGCGGCCTCCGCGGCCCTCCTGCATGCGGAAAGGTACGTGTCGTAGTCCGCCTCCCTTACGTCCGACAAAACGTAGTCAAGGAGGGGAACGTCTATGTCCGCATCCTTTATGCCTATTCTTATTCTCACGAAGTCCGTGGAACCTATTTCGGAGACTATGGAGCGCATGCCGTTGTGCGTCCCCGGGCCCCCCGATTTTCGAATCCGTATGTTTCCCTTGGGAAGGTCGTAGTCGTCGTAGATGACTATGAGGTCCTGGGGTTTAAGATGGTACGCGGAAAGAAGGCCTTTTACAGCTCTTCCCGATTCGTTCATGTAGGTTAAAGGCCTCGCCAGAACGACGTCGTTTCCGCCATCCTTTCCGAGAGCGATTTTCGCCTCGCACTTCGTTTTTTTGAACCTTGTGCCGAGGCTCTCCGCGACGTCCCCGACGGTCAGCCAGCCGAGGTTGTGAAAATTTTTGAAATATCTGGTCTCCGGGTTCCCGAGACCGACTATCATGTACATGTCGTGTTACCTTGTCTTCTTGCAAAAAATATGCGCGGGAGTAATCCGCGCAAAATCTTTATGAGTCGTAAACTTTCGTCATCGGCCTGTCGAGATAGATGTTCTCGATGGCCGACGCGAATATCTTCGCGGTCGATATTATATGGAACTTGGGTAGAATCTTCTCCTCGGGTATGTTTATCGTGTCGAGCATGGCGAGCTCGGTAATGGGGGACTTGTCGAGCCTTTCAATGGCGGCGCCGGAAAGGACTCCGTGCGTGCAGCACGCGAAAACCTCCTTGGCCCCCGCGTCGACGAGTGCCTGTGCGCCCTGGGTTATGGTCCCCGCCGTGTCGATGAGGTCGTCCACCATGAGGCAGCTCTTGCCTTCTACCTCGCCTATTATGTTCATGACCTCCATGACGTTGGCCTTGGGACGTCGTTTGTCTATTATGGCGAGGGACGCGTTCATCCTTCCCGCCACCTTCCTTGCCCTCGCTACAGAGCCAATGTCCGGGGATATGATTACGAAGTCGCTGGTGATTCTCGATTTGAAGTAGTCCTGCAGCGTGGGCCCGCCTAT
>JAJQAK010000109.1 GCA_021203845.1 Clostridia bacterium
CGAATCTTTTTCCCGCCGGAAGGACGCGAATCAATGCCTCCGCTATTCTCGACTTCGAGCCTTGATATGGTATGCCGTAGGTCATTTCTCGTCCTCCTCTTGCTTTTTCAACTCTTCCGCTATGCCCTGCATTATGTATAAGACGCACGGCAAAGCCACTCCGTTCCCCCACATCTTGTATTCGGGAGCGTCACTATGTTTTACATCGTTGCACCACCAGTCGGGCATACCCTGCAATCTTCCGCACTCCCTCGGTGTAAGTCGTCGTATCACCCATACACTCCCCTCCTCGCCGTCCATGACATCGGGGACGTGCCCCTCGGCTCGCAGCGTCGGGGACGAGTTCTCATACTCTCTGATAATCGCCCCCCCCTTGGTCTTCTATGATTTTCGTTCTCTCCGCCACACACGGTTCATGTCCGTGAGTTTGCGCCCTCAAAGTTGGAACCACGTCCTCGTAACTGTCTATGTATGCTCCGCCTTGGTCACTTAAAACCTCGGTCTTGCGTTTCTCTGTCATTGCCTTATTACCCCCCTATTGAGTAAAGTAATTTTTTCGGCATTCTTCTCATTCATCTTTCCGCCTCTTTCTGTAAACGACGTTTTGCGGAGTTTTGTAATCGGTCGCCTCCATCGTCAACGTCTTTTCTTCCGTCACGGGAAAGCCGTACCATCTCGTGTGTACGGAGTAGGCTTTGCCCCCCCTCGCCATTCTGTTCATACGTGACCGTCTGCGGGTCTTTGTAATCGCTCGCAACTAATGTATTTGCCATATTTTCCCAACTCGCTCCGCTCTGCGACTTTGGAGAAAAAGAATATGCGACCGCGCCCGGACCTCTCGCAACCAAAGTGGTAGACTTGTCGTCAGTTCTCGCCGTGGGTGGCATTTTCGCGTTCACGCCCTGATTGAACATCGCCCGGTCAAAGAACGTCACATCTTCGGCGACCATCGGCACATTGTTATCGCCTGTACCCATACGGCTCGTGAGGGTTTGACAAACGTCGCCCGACTGCTCACGGATTCGGCTGTCTGCCGGATGGTTCTCTATTGCGACAACTCCCCTTCGGGCAGATTCGCCTGTCTCGTCAACGCCGACTTCACAATCGGTGTCAATTCGACCCCATGCTCTTTTGACCTCCGCAAAATCCCTCTGCAAGCCTTCTCGCTCAAATAATATCTTCGGGGCGCGTTGACCTCCAAAATCTGCGACAAGAAAGATTCTTCTGCGTTTTTGGGGGACTCCCCAGTATTCAGCGGATAGAACTCGCCAAGCAACGGAGTAGTTATCTCCCATGATAAGTCCGTCGTCTCGCCAGCCCCCATCCCCCTGAGGTCGAGGAATAACGGCTCTTTCGTCCGTAAGCCCGACGAAGTTTTGAAGTACGGCTTGGAAGTCTTTGCCCCCGTTTGAGGTAAGGGCTCCGGTGACGTTTTCCCAAACAGCGAAAGCTGGGTATCTTCCATTTGTTGCCTCCCGCATTTCTTTAATTATTCTTATTGCTTCATAAAAAAGATTGCTCCGCTCGCCTTCTTCGAGCCCCGCTCTCTGTCCTGCTATCGACAAGTCCTGGCAGTTATGCACAACAATACTGTCGGCGATGTAGCTATTGTCTTCATCTACCGTCAGATTGAACACCTCTTTGTTTCCTTTGGTTGACTCTGCCTTGTAAACCCTATACCATGTTCGCTTCCCATCACTATAACGCCTGCTACTTTCAACACATGAAAACTTGACGGTATAAGTGTCCCGCTGATTTACCACACGCCCTTCTATTACATAAGTGGGCTTCCGTTTAAAGTAATAAACCATAGTCGTGTATCCCAATGTTTCCCCGAGCGTTCGCAACCCGATTGCAAGTTTCTTGCTGGTAGTGGTGACTTTTGCTATTTGTGACGTTTCCCTCCACCCATCTGTGTCGAGAACCCCATTTAATAATGCCTCTTTCCACTCCGTCGGCATTGAATAAACCCATGCGGGTATTTTTTTGCCATAAGCATACTTCCCGAAGTTCGTAGTCAACCATTCACAAAGAACGTGCCCGCAAAACTTATATTTCACTGCTGTACGACATCTTTCCACGTTGTATTTATCTGTAATCGCCTCTACTGCGGCTTTTAGTTTTTCTTCCTTCTCATATCCCGAGCACACAATAATGCTTCCCCAAGTCTGCCCCTCAGGACGATGGGGGCGCTGTCCGTCTCGCACCCACCCGTCACCTATCCATCTGCCGACAAAATAGAAAAAACTTTCATTATATTCAGGCATAGGTATCCGATAAGATTCTTTGACATTAGGATTGTTTATCGGAAGGGGCTCCGTTACATTAGGCGTCGCCCATTTCTTGCCTTGCATACATTCAGCCGCCGTCCATTCGGTTTCTGCGTTTTTATTTCCCATACTAAATATCGGATGATTCGGGGTACATTCCAGTCCACATAAATTCCCTTTTAACACGATCGTCTCGCCCATCTTTGACCCTATGGCGGTTACAGCTCTCCATCTTCCCTCGTGCGTTAAGACCTTCATGCCGACTTTTATATTCTCAATCTCAATGTAGCCCTCATCCGTCAGTACAAGCGTTCCAGACGGAAAACACGGACTCCCGAAAGTTATCACGTCCACGGGTTCAATCTTTGAACCGTCGATTTTGCATACATCTCCCAAATGCTTCATGTTCGGGAAGCGCTTCGTTGTTACCTCTATCGGAAACTTCTCTATCTCGGATGCCCACACGGGTTCTATCCCACATAAGACTCCAGCGAAAGGAAAAGCCCCGCTGCCGTCAAACAAACTTCCCAATTTCATGCTCTCACCAAAACCCCGTCAGCCACATAGCTGTCATCTTCCGCGACTGTTAGGCTGTAAACTGTTTGATTGCCAAACTGTTCCTCAATGTTTTTGACCCTGTACCAGCCGTGTATCTCGTCCCTTATCTCCGCTCCGTGTTCGGGCCTTGAGAACGTCGCGCTGTACGTACGTCTAAACGTGCTTATCTTCTTACAGCACCATGCCGGCTCTCTTTGACGGGAGGTAAGCGAAGTCGTATATCCCAAGCTCTCACCGAGTATTCGGAGGCCTATGACAAGTTTTTTGCTCGTGCTTTCTATCTCCGAAACGCCTCTGCTCGTGTACCCGTCGCAGTCCATGATTCCGTTGAACAGCGACCGTCTGTATTCTTCGGGCAGTCCATACACCCATGAGGGCAGATATTTCCCATATGCGTATTTCCCGAAGTTCTTTTCCAACCAGCGTACCAATACGGCGTTCGTGAAGATGTATCTGTACGTCCCGCCTCCCATGTCTCGTATGTGATACGTCGTGCCTATCTTTTCGAGTGTCCACTCGGTCTTTTCGACTTTCTTCTCCCCGCAACACAACACAACCTGACGCATTTTCCCCTCCGACCAGCCGTCCGCGAGGAAACGACCTATGAAGTAGTAAAAATATTCATTCATTTCGGGAAACGTTTCATCGTCCGCAATGTCGGGCTTTAGTTCGTCCATTCCACGTGGCACGGCAAACCTTTTGCCTGTCATGTCTCTCGCTGCCGTCCAGCCTATACCCGACAAAGTGGTCTTGCTTTTCTCGGTTTTCTCATTTGCGGAGTAAATCAACGTGCTTGCCGTACAGCCCAACCCGAAGTGATGTCCCTTGAGGATTTCCGAGGATGCGGCTTCATAATTTGAAACTCCCGTGACCTC
>JAJQAK010000052.1 GCA_021203845.1 Clostridia bacterium
CCGGAGGATTGATTATGCCTAACTTCACGATATATCTTGCAGACTATCTTTCCACGCACGATTTGCCGGATTGCCTCTCGCTCATGCCGGATGACGACAGCGGATGCTCTTTCACGGACAGGTTCAAAATGCGAAACCTGTACAAGGAAATCGGTTCAGAGACCGAGGAGATGTTTGAGTATTTCCTCACGATGAAGTCTCACGAAGTCGTAAATCGATACAAGTGGAAGATAGAAAACTACATCGAGCATCGAGACACGCTCATGACGAGAATGGCAACGCTCACCGAGTCCACGGAGCATGATGAAGCCGGAAACAACTCGCATGAGGATTCGGCAGTCCATACCGGCGACTACTCCACGGACATGACCGCCTCTCAAAACAAGACGGAGAGTTTGAAGGGCTCCACGGAGTCCTCCACATCCGGCTCCACGAGCGAGGATAAGACTCACAGCGAGTTTTTCAATCCGATAAACTCCACATCGGACAACTTGGTGAACAAGACGAGCGACACGGATACCGGCTCCAGCGAATCCACGACCAAGGGGAGCAATCAAAATACATCCACGACTGAGGAAGGCCACACCGAGAACACGACTGAGAAGCATGAGGAAAAGGCCACGGACGGAGGCAGCTCAAAATACGACATCGAGCGAAAGACTGTGAGAACGCATGACGAGCTGTTTGGAAGTCTCAAAAACAATGCGGAAATCATGCAGCTCACAAACGATTTGGCCGTGCTGTACGAAGAAGCCCTGGCCGCGATGGATGTGCTGTTCATGGGGGTGATTTGATGACTACTCTCACGCTTTATAAGGATACGGAGCTGAATAACAAGTATCAGGATGTGTTCAAAACGAAGGCCCTTTTGGAAAGCTACCTTTCCGACAAGGTGTCCGCGACTATATCCGGAGAGTTTTATTTTAAGATGACGGGGAGTTTCAATCTCCCCGTCTCCGGATACGCGGATGTTCCTAACTATATGAAGGCAGTGGACTCTCTTTCCGGAAACACCACCTATTACTTCATCAACAGCTACGAGAATTACAACGGGATATTCAAAATCTCGTACGTTATCGATGTATGGCATACATATGTGGATGAAATGAAGGTTACCCATGGCCGGAGGAATCTCTCCAGCTATCCCATAGGAGGCAAGGGAGAAATTGTGGGAGAGCCGATATGCGATGGAGCTTTACATACAAATACCGATTATTGCGGCGACCATTATTATATTATGGGCGCGGCATATGCTTATACGGGCGTGGTGGAAACATCCACGATACCGTCCGAGGCGACACAGTTTTTAATCGGGCCGGAATATTATTTTGACGATGCCTATCAGACGGATGAAGAAAATTACGCTTCACTGTCATACCAGGACGCAACGGCAGAAATCGGACCGCTTTATACAGAGTTCAGCGGATTAAAAAATGATGACAATCAGTATTTTAACCTTACAAAAACATGGATATTGCCGGAGTCGTTTTACTACTTGAGGGAGGCTCCGGGGACCAAGGCCAGCGGGCCTATACGATGCGACAAGACAACGAGCGTAAAAATTTTTAAAGGAACGGGAAAAGAACAAACAGGCTCCGATGGTGGAACGGCCGTTCTTAACGGAAATGTTTATTTTGCGTATCGAGGATTTCCCACGGACTCAAAGGCATTGTATGACGGAGGGAAAACTCCGATTGTTTCAAATGATGACGGAACGCATAGTTTAATCTTATCGTTTAACTATGGAACAACGGCCATTCAACGAAAATTTGAAATTTATTCGAGCGATGTCAACACGCAGGTATATTTGGCGGCATGTGTCACAATGACGGATGTTTCGCTTATAATGAATTATATAGACGATGCAAAAGAAATCGCGCCGAGCTTCAATGTGTCTCCCAATTTTACTCCGGAGAGCATGCAAACGGCTGAGGAAAGAAGGAACAATGCCATTCAATCTACAGCAAACAGTGCGGCCGGTCTTGTCACTCAAGGAACAAGCACGGCCTTAAACGCAGTGACCGGGAATATCCCCGGAGTGATATCCGGCATCATGAATATAGGCATGAGTATATTCAATACCGCATATGAACAAACACGCACGACAAATTCCACTGTGTCATCGGCTCAGTCTTATTTGGAAGGATTCCCGATTCTTATCGGTGCGGGATACGTTTACCAGCAGCTATCCAATTTCGATACCATTCTTTACAATTATCGCTCATACGGCCTCATGGTGGATGCATACGAGACGGACACGGCCACATCCACGCGATGGATGGACGGCTCAGATGTCGGCGACTACAGAGTGATTTGTTATTCAGACCTTAAGATAACCGGAGCCATTCCGGAGCAATACAAGGAAGCCCTGGAGTACATACTGAAGGCCGGATGCAGGATTTGGAACAAGAATGACGGCACGCTGGACATCATGGACAGCAAGGTGACCTGTCCGGACGCGATAGCATGAAATACTTTTCCGCAAACGGCATCCTGGGCCGCGGCGCAGTTTTCAATCAGGTGTACAGTGACCGCTCGGACGGAAAGACATTCGACATCAAATACAGGGCCGTTCAACGCTTTATAAAGCACGGATACGCGACTGTCTATGTGAGACGCTGGAAAACGGAAATCACGGTTGCGATGTATCAGACATTTTTGGACGAGGTGTTCAGAGTCTATCCGACTCTGAACATCTTTGACATTCGAGCGTCCAAAACAGGCATAGAGGCGCGTCCAAAAGGTCAAAAGGACATCCCATATAGGTACATGATTTACTTCATGCCTATATCGATAGCAAACAAGATAAAATCTAATTTTGATCCGATACCGGTTAGAGAAATCGATTTTGACGAGTATGTGCCTTTGGACGGACGATACGCGCCGGATGAGATGATTAACCTTATGGAGCTTTACAGGACATGCGACAGAGACCGGAATGTGGTAAAGCTGTGTACATTCGGCAATCGCATAACCGGCTCCACTCCGTTTCTAAATTTTTTCAACATCAATCCGGATATCACCGTCCCTAAAATACGCGTCTACAAACAAGGGACGATTGCAATCCAGGTGTACATGAACGAGGAACATAGAGAGGAAGTCAACAGCTCTCCCATGGCCACGGCCCTCGCAGGGACGGTGTATGAGTCGTACATGAAAGGCGGCATCCTGGAGTCATCAGAGGCAGTCATCAGGCAGAGGCCGTCCGATACCATGCTCTGGGCATCATTCCGGAGCGAGGCAGGCAGCGGCTCTATCTTCTCAGACAGTGACGGCCACTACTATGTCACGGACAAGGCCGCGGCCGCTCCCACCACCATCACGGACAAGGCATACGGTATGGACGGAGAGATTGTCGCCTCATACAATGCAGTGGCCGCCAGGCTTAAGCAGCTCTATAGGATGTCATGTCTATACGCCACCAGCGAAAGAGCCTGGACAATCTTTCAGCCGATATTTAAAATCGCCATATCGCGCTGAACGCTCTCAGTTACGTTCTAACGCACGTTTTCATTTTCTGGTCTATCCTACCAACCTTCCTTAGATGTGCCGTGTCGGGCTTCTACGAGGCTCACACGGCATATCTCGCATTGAATGGAGTTACGGCCCATGTCCATGTCCAGGCCACAGCCCCATGGAGCAGCACATCACGGAGCTATCCCGGCAAGCACGCCCGGACGCTCCGGCCATCGTGTTTCAC
>JAJQAK010000102.1 GCA_021203845.1 Clostridia bacterium
TTCCATACCTGCGCTTTTGAGATAATGAGCCGCCTACACCGCAATAAATTTGCGGCGACACGGCGTTTTGTGATAACATTATAGAAACGGAGAAAATAGAAATGAAGTGTATTCAGTGCCCCGTGACCTGCGGGACGGACAGAGAAAACGGCGTCGGTGCGTGTGGCGTCGGCGGCGTCAAAATCGCCAAATACTATCTACACCCTTTCGAAGAGCCTCCCGTGTCGTTCAAAAACGGGAGCGGCTGTGTTTTCTTCTGCGGGTGTTCGCTGCGGTGCGTGTTCTGCCAGAACTTCGACGTGTCCAGGGTGAAAACCGGGAAGGATTTCTCGGTGGAGGAGCTCGCGGGGATATTCAAAGAACTCGAGGACATGGGGGCGGAGAACATAAACCTCGTAAACCCCACGCACTACGTCGATCATATCGCGAAGGCTTTGGAAATATACAGACCCGAGATCCCAATAGTCTACAACACGCACTCCTACGAAAAGCTTGAGACCTTGGAGCGGGCCGCAGAGTTCGTCGACATATGGCTTCCGGACCTCAAGTTCCTCGACGCAAAACTCGCGAAAAGATACACCGCGCGGGGAGACTACGCGGAATACGCCGTTCCCGCCGTAAGATTCATGGCACAAAAGCCCCTCGTCATGAGGGACGACGGAAAGATGCTTTCCGGTTGCATAGTGAGACATCTCATCCTCCCCCTCGCCGTCTACGACTCGATAAACGTCGTTCACGAAGTGGAAAAGCTTCCGGGCAGCGTATGGTTCTCCCTCATGAGCCAGTACACGCCGTACGGAGAGATAGACGAATACAAGGAACTGCAAAGACGCATAACGAAAAGGGAATACGAAAGGGTCCTTTCCGCCGTGGAAGACGCGGGGCTTAAGAACGTTTTCCTCCAGGACGAGGCTTCCGCCTCGGAAAGTTTCATCCCGAAGTGGGATTTTTGAAAAAAGACATGCTGATATCTCTCGACGACGTGGATTTCGGATACACCGACTTCCCGCTCTTTGAAAACGTAACCTTCACCATAAGCGAGGGCGACCGAGTGGGGCTCATAGGCCCGAACGGCGAAGGAAAGACGACCATAATCAACCTCATGCTGGGAAACCTTCGTCCGGACAAAGGGTCCGTCACGCAAAGAAACGGCCTTACCGTAGGGTATCTCGAACAGAACGGCGGATACGAGAGCGGGCGCACCGTTTACGACGAGATGCTTTTCACGCTCCGCGAAGAGATTGACGCGGTAAAAAAGCTTTCCGCTCTTTGCGACGACATCGCGCGCGAGAAAGAGGGCACGGCGGAGTACGCACGGCTTTCCTCCAGGATAGAGGCACTCCACAGGTTCATCGCCGCGAGGGACTGCTACAACGCGGAGATAAGGATAAAGACGGTCCTCAACGGAATGGGATTCGAGGACAAATACGGCCAGGTCATAGACACAATGTCCGGCGGGGAAAAGACGAGGCTGAAACTCGCGAGACTCCTTTTGGAAAATCCCGACCTTCTCATCCTCGACGAGCCCACGAACCACCTCGACGTCAAGACGATGTTCTGGCTCGAGGACTATCTCGCGTCGTTCAAAGGCGCCATCTTCACCGTGTCGCACGACAGGTTCTTTCTCGACAAAGTCGTGACGAGGGTTCTCGATCTCCAGGGAGGGGAGCTTATTCCGTTCAAGGGAAATTACACGAAATACAAGCAGCTCAAAGAGGAATACGTCCTTTCGCGGCAACGCGAGTACGAAAAACAGCAGGCCGAAATAGAAAAGCTCACCGACTACATAGACAGGAACAGGGTGAGGGCCTCCACGGCGAAATCCGCCCAGAGCAAAATGAAGAAGCTCGATGCCATGGAGATCGTGAAAAAGCCCAAGAAGGCCGCTCCTCCTCCCGTCTTTCACTTCACCTACGAGACGGAGTCATACGAGGCCGTGCTGGACATAGAGGGGCTCAGACTTACCGCGGGTGGAAAAGAGCTCGCAAAAGACGTCTCCATAAACATACGCCGCGGAGAAAAGGTCGCTCTCGTCGGCGAAAACGGCACCGGGAAGAGCACGCTCATAAAGCGCATCGCCGGGGACGGGAGTCCCGAAATCACCATAGGAAAAAACGTGCGCATAGCGGTGTACGACCAGGAAAACGCGAATCTGAACTCTGAAAACACCGTGATGTCGGAGATGTGGGAGCGGCACGTAGCGTACTCCCAGACCGAGGTGAGAAGCGCACTCGCCCGCTGCGGGCTCTTCGCGGAAGACATGGACAAGAGTGTGTCGTCCCTTTCCGGCGGGGAAAGGGCGAAGCTCGCGCTCTGCGTCTTTGAGAGCGAACACGGGAACTTCCTCCTCTTGGACGAGCCGACGAACCACCTCGACCTTCCCGCGAGGGAGAGCCTCGAAAACGCACTCAAAAAATACACCGGGACGGTCCTTTTCGTGTCGCACGACAGATACTTCATATCGGCGCTCGCCGAAAGGGTCGCCGAAATAGAAAACGGCAGATTCCGGGTGTACGACGGCACGTACGACGAGTACCGCGAGACCAAGACGAAAGAGCTTGAGACCGAAACGTCGCAAAAAGCCGAAAGCCCCGCCGCGGAACGAAAGAAGACGAATGGCGACGCCTCGTTCAGAACGGCGAGACAGCGCGCCGAAGACGCACAGAAAAAAGACCGCATAAAGGCCATAGAAAAGAAGATAAACGAGCTTGAAAAAGAGGACGCCGAGATAAACGAAAAGTTCGCCGACCCGAAACTCGCGGCGGATTACGGCCTCATGATAAGGCTCACGGAAAGACTCGACGCCGTGAGAGCCGAGATTGACGCGCTATACGCGGAATACGACACGCTTCTGTGACAACATGACCGTACACGGCGAAACAGCCGGGGCGATTCCCCGGCTGTCTTTTGCGATATATTGGATTATTCGCCGATTTTAAAAATGTCCTCCGGAGTAAAGCAGTGTATGTCGGAGTCAAAATCAAAGTCGGCCGAGAAACCCGATTTGGAAAAAATGTAATACTGCATGTCCCATTTGTCCGAGAAGACGGACGCACTTTCTCTCAAATGCTCCATCATAAGATTGTCAAACGGCGCGCTCTTGTATTTACATTCGACGACCAGAAGCGTGTTCCCGGCCTGCGCGAGTCCGTCTATTTCCACGGATCTGCCGAGTTTCGTGTTTCCGTCCGCTCTGAAATTTTTAACGTGAGGAAATAGAATCCCGAGTTGCCCTTTTGAATTGATTTCGTCCAGATACAGTATGGCGGTATCCTCAAATCCATGGCACAGAAACGAACGGATTTTCTCCTTTTCCCTTTCGTATAACATCGTACCGTTGCTGTTTATGTCTTCCTGATTGGGGAATACGAACATATACCAGAAACGAAGCAGCGGATCCCCTATGGCGTAGTAATTCGTCTTCTTGGAGCCCATGAAGGTCTCTCTTTTTTCCACAATCTCACTGCCGAGCAAAACGGTGATGTACTTCATGACCTTTGCGGCGTCCTCGTGAATGTCCAGGCTGATGTCCTTTATGGTATAATGCCTGCGGGAAATGGAGCACAAAATCGTGTTATATACATTCGGAACGCTGGTACAATTTGACAGCAGCGTTTCGGGAAGATTGGCGAAAAGCCCCATATCGTTGAAAAGCAGGTTCACGACATTTTCGGCAAAACTTCTGTTTT
>JAJQAK010000173.1 GCA_021203845.1 Clostridia bacterium
CATAAATTACGACGAAAAAACAAAAGAGCACACCTGCGAGATAAAAAGAGTCCCGGTGTAGTTTCAGGGGGAAAAGACGAGGCCTGTCGCGTTGCCGACTTTTCAAATATCCGTCGAAATGTGATATAATTTATATTGGGGTAAAGGCATATTATGATAAACATACCCAAAGGGACCAAGGACATGCTGCCAGGGGATGCGCCCAAGTGGCAGTACGTGGAAAAGACGGCGAGGGACGTCGCGGAAATTTACGGATTCAAAGAGATAAGGACGCCCGTCTTTGAACACACCGAGCTTTTCTCGAGAGGCGTGGGCGACACGACGGACATCGTCAACAAGGAGATGTACACATTTCTCGACAAAGGCGACAGGTCCGTGACTTTGAAGCCCGAGGGCACGGCGGGAGCCGTCAGGATGTTCGTCGAGAACAGGGGCGAGTTTTCCTCGCTCCCTCTTAAGGCCTACTACCTCACACCGGCGTTCAGGTACGAGCGCCCGCAGGCGGGGAGGCTCCGCGAATTTCACCAGTTCGGGCTCGAAATGTTCGGGTCGGACAGGCCCGTGGCGGACGCCGAAGTGATAATTGCGGCGGACACGTTCCTCAAAAGGCTCGGGATAGAGGGCGCGAAGCTCGAGATAAACTCCATAGGCTGCAGGGAGTGCAGAGCCAGATACCACGAAGCGCTCAAAAGCTACTTTCGTCCGCACCTCGACGAGATGTGCGAACTGTGCCGCGAAAGATTCGAGAAAAATCCCCTGAGAATTTTGGACTGCAAGAACGAGGAGTGCAAAAAGGTGGCGGAGAACGCGCCCGAAATCACTGACTACCTTTGCGACGACTGCGCGGCGCACTTCGAGGGCGTCAAGTCGCTTCTCAGAAAGGAAGGGATTAACTTCACGGTGAACCCGAGGATAGTGAGAGGCCTCGACTACTACACGCGCACGGTCTTCGAGTTCGTGTCGGACGACATAGGCGCGCAGGGGACCGTCTGCGGAGGCGGAAGGTACGACTATCTCATCTCCGAGATAGGCGGCGGAAACGTCCCGGCGATAGGATTTGCCGCGGGGATAGAAAGACTCCTTCTTCTCATGGGGAATAGAGGCGCGAAGTTCCCGGAAGGGGCCGTGCCCGAGATATACGTCGGGGCCACGGACGAAAAATCCAATGAGGAGGCCTTCTCGCTCGTTGCGGCTCTAAGGAGGGCGAACATATACGCGGAGGGCGACCTTATGGGGAGGTCCGTCAAGGCACAGCTCAAATATGCCGACAAAATAGGTGCGAAATACGTCGTCATACTTGGCGAAAGAGAGCTATCCTGCGGCACGGCGATGGTCAGGTGCATGAAGGAAAGCAAAGAAGAGAGCGTGAAGATAAGCAATCTGGAGAAATATATCAAGGAGGCAAGGTCATGAAACAGGTTAAAACAGAGGAGTTCGACGAGCTCATAAAGGGAGAAAAGCCCGTGGTGTGCGATTTCTTCGCCACGTGGTGCGGTCCCTGCAAGATGTTGGCGCCCGTCATGGACAAGGCGTCGGAGCTATACGGCGAAAAGGCGGAGTTCGTCAGGGTGGACGTCGACGAGGAACCGGAGCTCGCTCAAAGGTACGGCATAATGTCCATACCCACGGTCATCGTCTTCGCGGGCGGCGAGGAAAAGGACAAGAGCGTCGGCTTTATGGCGCAGTCCGAGATGAACGAGTTCATAGAAAGAAATGTTTAGAAAACAATCGGGAGAAACTGCCTCTTTTCCGGGGCAGTCTTTTGCTATCGTATGCACATAATACTGCTTGCCGGAGGAAGCGGCGAAAGACTTTGGCCGCTTTCCTCGGACAAAACGCCGAAGCCGTTCCTTGAAATTTTGGAAGGAGAGGACGGAAAGAGGGAAAGCATGCTGCAGCGCGTCTGCAGGCTTATAAAAAAAACCGGCGCGGGTGCGGACGTTACCGTGTCCACGGACCGGGAGCACCTCGGGCTCGTGAGGAAGCAGCTCGGAGAGGACGTCTCTGTGTGCGTCGAGCCTTCGAGAAGGGACACCTTCGCGGCGGTATCGCTCGCCTGCGAGTATCTGAAATGCGAAAAGTGCGCCTCGGATGGCGACGCCGTGGCCGTCTGCCCCGTGGACGCGTACGCGGACGAAGATTTTTATGAAGCGGTATGCGGCCTCGAGCGGGAAGTTTTAAAAGGCGGCGACGGGATAACGCTTCTCGGAATAAAACCGGACCACGCGAGCGGGAAGTACGGCTATATAGTCCCGGGAGGTCCTTTCGGCCCGTCGGACGCCGTGGAGTTCAGGGAAAAGCCCGATGAGACGGAGGCCGAACACTTCGTCGAAATCGGCGGACTCTGGAACGCGGGTGTCTTCGCGTTCCGGCTCGGGTACATGCTGGAAAAGATACGCGAAAAGACCGGCTTTACGGACTACGAAGGGCTTTATGCCGGGTACGACGGGGTGGAGAAGACGAGCTTCGATTACGCCGTGCTGGAAAAAGAACGTAACCTCAGGGTCGTGAAATTTTCCGGTGTCTGGTGCGACATAGGCTCATGGGAGGACCTCGCACACGTCATGCCGGAAAAAACGTCCGGTAACGTCGTCATGGACGAAAACTGCAGCGGCTCGTATGTTTTGAATGAGACGGGCGTGCCCATTCTTTGCATGGGCCTCAAGAACTTTATCGTGGTGGCGACGGAAAACGGCATCCTCATCATGGACACCTTGAGCGAAGAGACGGACGGAGAGCGCGGCGGTAACATGAAAGAATGCGTCGAAAAGATTTTGGACGGAAAGAAAGATGAGTGAACCCATGAGGCTGTCCCGTCTCGGTAAAGACTATCTGTGGGGCGGGGGAAAATTCAATGAGCTTGTGGAAGGCGTGTCTCCGCTCGCGGAGGTGTGGCTTTGCTCCGCGCATCCCAACGGCGAGAGCGTGGTGACAAGCGGGAGTTTCGCGGGAAGGACCCTTGCCTCCGTCATAGAGGATAATCCGGATTTTCTCGGAAAGAGGGCCAAAGAGGCGGGTATAAAACGGCTTCCCGTTCTCGTCAAGGTTATAGACGCGAAAGAGCCTTCGTCCGTCCAGGTACACCCCGCCGACGGCTACGCACGGGCGCACGAGGGACAGAGCGGGAAATTCGAGATGTGGTATGTCCTGAGTGCCGAAAAGGACGCGAGGATAATTTACGGGCTCAATTCATCGGTTTCCGAAGACGAGCTCAGAAAATCTGCGGAGGATGGGACGATATCCCGCTTTCTTAGCTACATTCCCGTCAGGGCGGGTGACGTCATAGAGATTCCGGCGGGCATGATTCACGGACTTGGCGGAGGCGTGGCCGTTTTGGAAATTTCCCAAAACTCCGACGTGACGTACAGGCTGTACGACTACGACAGGGTCGGAAAGGACGGGGAAAAACGGGAACTTCGTATAGACGACGCTCTGGCGTGCGCCGATTTGTCCGCCGCCGGGTTCCGTCCGGTGGAAAGCGGCGAGGTCCGGCATGACGGATACACGGAAAAGTTTCTTTGCGGGAACCGCTATTTCAAAGCGGAGAGGATAGATATCGACGGCGCTTTTCCCTGTCTTGAGACGTCCGAATCTTTTTCCGTGATTTTGTGTCTTAGTGGGGAAGGCGAAATCGCGACGGACGGACG
>JAJQAK010000141.1 GCA_021203845.1 Clostridia bacterium
TCGAAGACGGCTGATAGTGTCTATAAAAACACTTTAGGACACACCTTAAAAATAATGCAAATAAACAATCCCGCGCGGCCGCGCGGGACTTTTCTCAAGGTTTTCTGCTTTTTTCCGGGAGAAACTTCCAGTATCTCACCGGCATGAAGCCCTTCATTTGTTTTATGTGCTCCCTCGCCTCGATGTTGACGGAGTCGTAGTATCTGCACCAAAGTTTTTCGAAGGCGTCTTCGTCGTCGGAAAGGGTTATCGACACCTCGCCGAGGCTTCCCGACACCCAGGTGTTTCCGTCGTACAGCGCGGCGTATCCCCTCCCTATGTCGTGGATGACGAACTTTTCCGCGTTGAACCTCGCGATGAAATGCGGCATGAGAAGGTCGGTTATGTCCGCGTCGGGGGAGTAGGGGGCGTAATAGAAGCCTTCCTTCGTCTCCATGAACCGTATGAAGCCCTTCATCTTGTCCACTTCGCGCGACACGGCGTGCAGGCACTCTTCCACGGCTACTATCTCGGGCTGGGACTGCATGGGTCTCACGGGTCTTCCCTCGCGGGCGAGAAGGCGGATGTAGTCAAAAGCCGTCTGCTCCTTGTTCTTTTTGTCCGAGCGGAGGATTCTGTCTATTTCGCTTTCGGCGTGTGGGTCTATCGAGCTTATCTTCTTGCAGACTCTTTCGGCTTTTTCTTCGTCAGGGATAATCGCGACGACGCGTGAACCCATTTCGGTCTGAACATTTCCGTCCGAGGTTATGACGGCTTCCCTGTCCGTGTACGCGTCGAAAACGGCCGTGTAGAAAGAGACGGACGAGCCGTCCGTGACGTATACCGTGCTCACAGCTCGCCCTCCGTAGCGGAGAGCCTTGTTTCGGCGTCGGAGAAAAGCGAGAGCTGCTCGCTTTCCTCGAGCCTTTCCTCGTTGGACAGAAGTTTTTTGACGCTGGAAATCCTTTCGTCGCCGAAAAACTTCCCGCCGCAGGTTATGAAGTGTTTCGCGCGCTTTAAAACAACTTTCATCCTGCCGAGGTCTTCGTAGGTGAGAGACGCGTATTTTCTTGCGGAACATATCTTGTATGCCGATTTCTGTCCTATCCCGGGGACCCTCAAAAGCATCTCCACGGGGGCCCTGTTCACCTCGACGGGGAATAGCTCCATGTGTTTCAAAGCCCACGCGCATTTGGGATCGTACTCCTCGGAAAGGTTCTCGCCCTCGTCCAAAAGCTCCGCGACGTCGAAGCCGTAGAACCTTATGAGCCAGTCGGCCTGGTAGAGCCTGTGCTCACGGAGAAGCCCCGCGCCTTTGTCGGGAAGAAGCGCGCTTTCCACGACGGGGACGTACGATGAGTAGTACACGCGTCGCAAATCCATCTTCCTGTAGAGCGCCTCGGTGAGGTTCAGAATCTGTCTGTCGCACTCCGGGGACGCGCCTATTATCATCTGCGTGGTCTGGCCCGCGGGAATCGCTCTGTCCTTTTGACGCACCTTGTTTTCTTTGTCGGAAAGCTGTCTGTCGCGAAGAAGCGTCATGGGCTCCACGATGCTTTCCATGGTTTTTTGCGGGCACAGAAGCGTGAGGGATTTTTGCGACGGGAGCTCTATGTTGAAGCTCATCCTGTCGGCGTACCCCGCGCATTTTTCGGTAATCTCCTTTTCCGCGGACGGGATCCCTTTGAGGTGTATGTATCCGTGGAAATTGTAGTCCTCCCGGAGCTTTTTCACGGTTTCGAGGAGAAGTTCCGCGGTCTTGGAAGGAGAAGAACACACGGCGGAGGAGAGAAAGAGCCCCTCTATGTAGTTTCTTTTGTAGAAGGCGACGGTGAGCTCGCATATCTCTTCCGGCGTGGCCGTGGCGCGGGGAGTTTCCGCCGAGCGTCTGTTGGGACAGTACTCGCAGTCGTACACGCAGTCGTTGGAAAGAAGTATCTTGAGAAGTGACACGCACCTTCCGTCCGGGGTGAAGGAATGGCATATCCCGCCGGGTGCCCCGTTTCCGAGTCCCCCGGGCGTGTTCTTGCGACGCGACCCCGACGACGAGCACGACACGTCGAACTTCGCGGCCTCCGTCAGAATTTCCAGCTTCTTTTCGTCCATTTTGCCCATTCCCCAAAGAGATTTTTCACAATGTATTTTACACCCCGCGGAGCGCGATAGCAAGAATTATTTTTGTTTTTTGTGAAATACGACTTTGCAGCGGCGCGATTGGACGCGGGATATGCGCGCGCGAGCCTTGCGCATGTCGCCGTGGCCACTTTTTCGCGCGGGGGAATATCTCTTGACGCGCGTCCGCTTTTTTGCTAATATGACTGCGAAAATTGTGAAATGCGATTTCACCAACATTTCAGTTCATTTTTATACCGTTCTTACAAATCTCTGGTAAAATTAACGCGAAAGAACAAATCACGGAGGTAAGCCATGAAGGTGCTTATAGTGGACGACGAGGAGATGATCCGCAACGTGCTCAGGGAGTACGTGGAGTTCGAGGGAAACGAGGCGGTGGAGGCCAGCGACGGCATGCAGGCCGTGGCGATGTGCAGGGAAAACGATTACGACGTCATAATCATGGACATCATGATGCCGAGATACGACGGTTTTTCCGCCATAAAGGAGATAAGGAAGTACAAAAAGGACGTTCCCATCATAGTCCTTTCCGCGAGGGGGGAGGAGTACGACAAGCTCTTCGGGTTCGAGCTCGGAATTGACGACTACGTCACGAAACCTTTCTCGCCCAAGGAGGTCATGGCGAGAATAAACGCCGTGACGAAGCGTAAGGCCCAGGCCGCGGAAGAGGAAAGCGACAGAACGGTAAAGTTCGAGGGTCTCACCGTGGACATGGCGGGGCGCGTTGTGTACGTAGACGGTGAGAAGGTAGACCTCACGCCCAAGGAGTACGACATACTCTTCTACTTCATAAAGAACAAGGGCATCGCCATATCGAGGGAGCGCTTTCTCATGGACGTGTGGGGGTTCGACTTCTACGGCGACGACAGGACCGTGGACACGCACATCAAGATGCTCCGTTCCAACCTCGGCCCGTACAGAAAATTCATCGTAACGCTCAGGGGAATGGGGTACAAGTTTGAAGTCTGAAAAGGTCCGCACAAAAAAGCTCAGGTCCCTGAGCTCTTCCATATGGCTCAACTTCACGCTGTTCGCCGTGATAATAGTCATCCTCATAGGAATCGTCTCGGCCATCATCGTGTCGACTTCGACGGACAACCGCTCCAAGAACATGCTGAGGGACGTCGGCAACGAGGTTGTGGACACGCTCGTGGAGTTCACGGAGGAGTTTTACGGCGACACCGAGGGACTCATGAGCACGGTCGGCGTGTATCTCGGCGGTGTGGAGGCCACGGAGTTCGTGAGAATCTACATCTTCAACGGCGAAACCGGCGCGCTCGAATACCCCGGGAGGGGCAATTACAGCGATTTCAGCGACTACATCGACGCGGAGACCGCGGAGGAGATGCTTAATAAGGCGAGGTCCGAGTACGAGGACAGGGGAAGCGACTCCTACGTGGTGTATTCCGGCGAGGACGACCGGCTGACGTACGTGTACATGCTCAGCAACGGGACGGAGAGTCGTTACTTCGTCATGCAGGCCTCCATGAGGGCCACGAACACGATAGCCAACTACGTCATAGTCTACATCGTCATAATGTGCGTCCTCGCGATAGTCGCGGCGCTCATAATTTCCTATTTCCTCTCCGAACACCTTTCGGGACCAATAAAGGACATCACCCAGTCCGCGACGGAGCTCGGGAAGGGGAACTACGACGTCAGATTCACGGCGGCCGAGTACACGGAGGTCGCGCAGCTTTCCGACACCCTCAACCGCGTGACGGGCGAGATAAAGAAGAGCGACGACTTCCAGCGCCAGCTTCTCGCGAACGTGTCGCACGACCTCAAGACGCCGCTCACGATGATAAAGGCCTACGCCTCCATGATAAAGGAGATATCGGGCGACGACCCGGAAAAGAGGAACAAGCACCTCGACGTCATAATAGACGAGACGGACCGGCTCACCGGCATGATAAACGATGTCTTGCAGGTTTCCAAGGCCGGCTCGGACACCAAACTCAACAGAAAGGTCTTCAACATAACCGAGTTCCTTTTCTCCATAATCGACAAGTTCGGATACCTCCAGGACACCGACGGGTACAAAATCATGGTGGACGTCGACCCAGACCTGTACACTTTGGCGGACGAGGAAAAGATAGGCCAGGTCATCTACAACCTCATCTCCAACGCCGTGAACTACACGGGCGCGGACAAGACGGTCTACGTGTCGCTCAAGGAGAACATGGAGGAAAAGAGGATATTTTTCGCCGTGAGGGACACCGGGAAGGGGATAGAGCCCGAGGACATGGAGCACATCTGGGACAGGTACTACCGTAAGCAGGAAAACCATGTGCGCTCCGTCAAGGGCACGGGGCTCGGACTCAACATCGTCAAGATAATCCTCCAAAACCACAAGTTCCTCTTCGGCGTGGACAGCGAACCCGGCGTGGGCTCCACATTCTGGGTGGAGTTCCCCTCCGTGCCGGAAACGTACGAGGCGGAAGAGGGCGAAGAAGACGCCGAGTAGCAGTATGGCATACAGTGATCCCCGGACAGGCTCCGGGGTTTTTGACGTCCCGGGCGCAGCCCGCCGGCGTCGCCGTTTGCTTGACGAGGCCCCCGCGATTTAACTATAATTTTCCCATGAAATTCATTCTGCATTCCGCGTACGAGCCCACGGGCGACCAGCCCGAGGCGATAAAAAAACTCACGGAGGGGATAGAGGACGGCCTTCGCGAGCAGGTGCTCATGGGAGTCACCGGCTCAGGGAAGACTTTCACCATGGCAAACGTCATAAAAAACGTGAACCGACCCACGCTCGTCATCGCGCACAACAAGACGCTCGCCGCGCAGCTTTGCAACGAGTTCCGCGAGTTCTTTCCGGAAAACAGGGTGGAGTATTTCGTGTCGTACTACGACTATTACCAGCCGGAAAGCTACATACCCTCTTCCGACACGTACATAGAAAAGGACATGTCGCTCAACGACGAGATAGACAAATTAAGGAACTCCGCGACGAGCTCGCTAGGCGAGAGGGAGGACGTCATAGTCGTGGCGTCGGTGTCGTGCATATACGGCCTCGGCGCGCCGGAGGAATATTTCCGGCTCTCCATATCGCTCCGCCCGGGCATGGAGATGGAGCGCGACGCACTCATAAGAAACCTCGTGGCCATAACGTACGTGAGGCGCGACATTGACTTTCAGCGGGCGTCTTTCCGCGTGAGGGGGGACACCGTGGAGATTTTTCCCGCTTCCAACTCCGAGATTGCCGTGAGGGTGGAGTTTTTCGGCGACGAGATAGACAGAATCTGTGAAGAGGACGCACTCACGGGAAGGATTGTCTCGGAGCTCAAGCATGTCCTCATATTCCCCGCGTCCCAGTACGCCGTGGGCTCGGACAAGATGGAAAACGCCCTCGTCATGATAGAGCGGGACATGAACGAGGAGGTCAAGGCGTTCACAGACGGCGGGAAGCCTCTCGAGGCGGAGAGGCTCCGCCAGCGCACGACGTACGATTTGGAGATGATGCGGGAGCTCGGCTACTGCAGCGGGATAGAAAACTACAGCCGATATTTCGACGGAAGGAAGCCCGGCGAACCCTCGTTCACGCTCCTCGACTATTTTCCCAAGACCGGGTTTCTGACGTTCATAGACGAGAGCCACATGACCATACCGCAGATCAGGGCTATGTACCACGGCGACTTCTCGAGAAAGAAAAACCTCGTGGACTACGGCTTCCGTCTCAGGGCCGCGTACGACAACCGGCCCCTGACCTTTGAGGAGTTCGACGAAAGGATAGGACAGGTCATCTGCGTCTCCGCGACGCCCGGGCCGTACGAAATGGAACACGCGGGACAGGTCGTCGAGCAGATCTTAAGGCCCACGGGCCTTCTCGACCCGGAAATCGCCGTGAAACCCACGAAGGGCCAGATAGACGACCTTCTGGGAGAAATCCGCGGCGTCACTAAGGAAGGCGGGAGGGTGCTCGTCACCACGATGACCAAGCGCCTCGCGGAGTCCCTCACCGACTATCTCAAAGAGCACGGCGTGAAGGTGAGGTACATGCACAGCGACATAGACACGCTCGAGCGCGTGGACATCCTCAACGGATTGAGGTCGGGCGAGTTCGACGTCCTCTGCGGCATAAACCTTTTGAGGGAGGGGCTCGACCTTCCGGAGGTGAGGCTCGTCGCCATTCTGGACGCCGACAAGGAGGGGTTCTTACGCTCCGACACGGCGCTCATACAGACCATAGGGAGAGCCGCGAGAAACGCCGAGGGGCGCGTCGTGATGTACGCCGACACGGTGACGGCGAGCATGAAGCGCGCGATTGACGAGACGAACCGGCGCCGCGAGATACAGGGAAGATACAACGCCGAGCACGGAATAACCCCTAAGACCATAGAAAAAAAAGAGATGATATCCCTCGGGATAACCACCAAGGCGAAGAACTTCGAGGGGATAGAGCTCAAAGACATTCCGGGCGAGATAGAAAAGCTCAAGGCTCTCATGAAAGTCGCGTCCTCGCAGCTGGACTTTGAAAAGGCGATAGAGCTTCGCGACGCGGTTTCCGAGCTCAAGAAAAAGCTCGAGGCGGCCTCGAGAGGCAAAAAGAAAAAGAACGACAAGAAATGAAAGACGAGATTTTCGTTAAAGGCGCGAAAGAGAACAACTTAAAAAACATCGACGTGCGCATACCCCGGAACACTCTCACCGTGTTCACGGGCCTTTCGGGCAGCGGCAAGTCGACGCTCGCCTTCGACACGATATTCGCGGAAGGCCAGAGAAGGTACATAGAGTCGCTCTCGTCGTACGCGAGGCAGTTTTTGGGGCAGATGGAAAAGCCGGACGTCGAGTACATAGACGGGCTCTCGCCCGCCATATCGATAGACCAGAAGACGACCTCCCACAACCCGCGCTCCACCGTGGGCACGGTCACGGAGATATACGATTACTTCAGGCTCCTCTTCGCGAGGGTCGGGGTGCCTCACTGCCCCGTCTGCGGCAGGGAGATACGCCGCCAGTCCGTCGACGAGATAGCGGACAGGGTCACGGCCTTTCCGCAGGGCACGAAGATAATGATAGAGGCGCCCGTGTACCGCGGCAAAAAGGGCGAGTTCCAAAAAGAGCTTTTACAGCTCAAAAAGAGCGGGTATTCCAGGGTCAAAATAGACGGGAGCGTCTACGACCTCCAGGAGGAGATACGCCTCGAGAAGAACATACGCCACACGATAGTCGTCATAATAGACAGGCTGGTCATAAAGGACGGCATACAGAAAAGGCTCACCGACAGCCTGGAGCAGGCGTTAAAGCTTGCGGGCGGCCTCGTCACCGTGGACTTCGACGGAAATGAGGAGACGTTCTCTTCGAGCTACGCGTGCCCGGACTGCGGGGTATCCATAGACGAGATAGAGCCGAGGATCTTTTCGTTCAACACGCCGTGGGGCGCGTGCCCCGAGTGCACGGGGCTGGGCTTCAAACAGGTCATAGACCCCGACCTCATCTGCAAAGACAAGACGAAGACCTTGAGGGAGGGAGCCATAAAGATCTCCGGGTGGTTCATGGAGTCCGACTCGGTGAACCAGCTTTACATCGAATCTTTGGCCAAGCGTTACGGTTTCTCCCTCGACGTCCCGGTGAAAGACCTTCCCGAGGGGGTGTACGACCTTCTCATGTACGGCAACGGCGGGGAGAAGGTGGAGCTCAAGTACAACGCGTACAACTTCAAAGGCTCCGTCATGTCCGCGTGGGACGGGTTCGCCACATCGCTCCAGAAAAGATACCAGAGCACTTCGTCCGACGGGGTCAAGAACGAGATATCGCGCTACATGAAGACCTCCGTCTGCCCCTGCTGCGGCGGGAAGAGGCTCAAAAAAGAGGCCCTCGCCGTCACCGTGGCGGACAAAAACATAATGGAGGTCTGCGACATGGCCGTGGACGAGCTCGCGGGCTTCACCGATTTCCCGTTTTTCACGAAGACCCAGCACCTCATAGCGGACCCAATAGTCAAAGAGATAAACGCGAGGCTCAGTTTTCTTCGCAACGTCGGACTCGGGTATCTCACGCTCTCGAGGTCCGCGCAGACGCTTTCCGGCGGCGAAAGCCAGAGAATAAGGCTCGCGACGCAGATAGGCTCCGCCCTCTCGGGCGTCCTCTACATATTGGACGAGCCCAGCATAGGGCTTCATCAGCGGGACAACGAAAGGCTTCTTTCGTCCCTCAAGGGACTCCGCGACATAGGCAACACGCTCATAGTCGTCGAGCACGACGAGGAGACCATGATGGCCGCGGACTACATAGTGGACATAGGCCCGGGGGCCGGCGTTCACGGCGGGGAGATAGTCGCGTGCGGCACGCCGCGGGACATAATGAACGAGCCCAAATCCATCACCGGCGACTATCTTGCGGGGAGAAGGAAGATAGAGGTGCCGGCACTGCGCGCGAAACCCGACGGTAGATTTTTGAAACTTCGCGGCTGCAGGCAGAACAACCTCAAAAACATCGACGTGGAGTTCCCGGTGGGGCTCATCACCGCGGTGACGGGCGTTTCGGGCTCCGGCAAGAGCAGCCTCGTGAACGAGATTCTGGAGCCGTACCTTTCGTCGGTCCTCAACGGCGCTAGGACGGTGTTCGGCAACTGCGACGGGATAGAGGGCGCGGAGCATCTCGACAAGGTCATAGCGATAGACCAGCAGCCCATAGGCAGGACGCCGAGGAGCAACCCCGCGACCTACACCGGGGTTTTCACGATGATAAGGGACCTTTTCGCGGCGACCGCGGACGCGAAGGAGCGGGGATACAGAAGCGGGAGGTTTTCGTTCAACATTTCCGGGGGGAGGTGCGAACACTGCCAGGGCGACGGCGTCATCAAGATTGAGATGCACTTTCTGCCGGACATCTACGTGCCCTGCGAGGTGTGCGGCGGCAGAAGATACAACAGAGAGACCCTCGAGGTGAGATATAAAGGGAAAAGCATCGCGGACGTTCTCGACATGACCGTGGACGAGGCCTGCGAGTTCTTCTCACCCGTAAACTCCATATCGGGAAAGCTTCAGACGCTGTGCGACGTCGGACTCGGGTACATCAAGCTCGGCCAGAGCGCGACGACTCTTTCTGGCGGCGAGGCGCAGAGGGTTAAACTCGCGACCGAGCTTTCCAAAAGGTCCACGGGGAAGACCCTTTACATTCTCGACGAGCCCACGACGGGGCTTCACAGCTACGACGTGGACAAGCTCATAAAGATACTCGCAAGGCTCAGAAACAGCGGCAACACCGTCATCGTCATAGAGCACAACCTCGACATCATAAAGACCGCCGACTGGATAGTCGACCTCGGCCCCGAAGGAGGCGACAAAGGCGGGACGGTGATTGCGACGGGGTCTCCCGAGGACGTCGCCGAAGTGGAGCGAAGCTACACGGGGCAGTTCCTCAGAAAAATACTCGGAAAGACGTGACGGCGTATTTCACGACCCGACATTTTCCGGCTCGGTGTACGCGCCGGCGGTCCGCAAACGGCGGTTGCGTTGACACAAGGACTCAAAACAATTAAAATTTTCTCATGGACAGATACAAGGTCGCGATAATAGGCGCGGGCGCCGCAGGATGCGCGTGCGCGTCGCGTCTCATAGACGCAGGACTCGGCGCGAAAATCGTGATGATAGAAAAAGGGGACAGAATCTGCAGAAAGGTCGCAGCTTCCGGAAACGGACAGGGGAACATCTCCAACGCCGACATGGGACCGGAGCATTATTTCGGGTCCGTCGTGTACCAGGTTTCAAAGTTTGACATCCTTTCGGAATATTCCCCCGAGAAATTTTTCGGCGTCAAGACGTACACGGACGAGAAGGGGAGAATATATCCCTACAGCCGGCAGGCGTCGTGTATCGGCGACATATTCCGTAAAAAGATAGAGGGAAGCGGAGCGGAACTCGTTCTCGGCGACGGGGCCGTGCGTATTAAGAACGACGAAGGGGGAAGGTTTATAGTGACTCTTTCCTCCGGAAGGCGGATTAGGGCGGACTTTGCGGTGGTCGCGACGGGCGGAGAGGCCGCACCGCAGTTCGGCACGGACGGCAGTGCGTATTCGCTCACGGCGGGATTCGTACGCCGGTTTCAGAGAACGTATCCGTCGCTCGTCCAGCTCAAAACCGACACGGCAGACATAAAGGGGCTCAAGGGGATACGAGTCGACTGCGGCGTCGCTGCATACGACGACGAGTGCCTTATGAAAGAATACAGGGGCGACGTCATATTCACCGATTACGGTGTCTCCGGAAACGCGATATTCTATATTTCAGCATATGTCACGGATATCGCGTGGAAGCGGGAGGTCACGCTCCGTCTGGACCTTTCGCCGGACTTTACGGAAGAGGAGCTTCGGGCGTATTTCGCGGACAAAAGGGCCGCCGGCTGCGACGAGGCTCTCCTCATGTCGGGACTTTTGCACAACCGGGTCGCGGGAAACGTCGCGGCGCGCGCGGCAAAGGAAAAACTCCCCTTGGAGAGGGTCATCAAAAATTTCACCCTGCGGGTCACGGGGTCTCTCGGCTTCGACAGCGCCCAGGTCACGAAGGGCGGGATTTCGGCGGAAGACGTCACCGGCGAGCTCGAATGCGCGCACGCACGCAATCTTTATTTCGCGGGCGAGATTCTGGACGCGGACGGAGAGTGCGGAGGTTACAATTTACACTTCGCTTTTTCTTGCGGAATCCGCGTCGCAAAGAGTATAATAAACAGGTCTTATGAGTGAACCTATAATATCCGACATAGAGATAAAACTTAATATATCGGAACCCGAGGACATCATCTGGCGGATCATAAGGAACAAGTGCGGCGCGTGGCCCAGGTACGGGAAGATTGTGAAAAAATCTCTCGACGCCCGGGACAAGAACCACATCTGCTGGAGATATCAGGTCCAGTATTCCCTCCAGCCGTACACACCTCCGGAAAAGACGTACGAAAAGGTGGCCTCCGACAAGAAGATAGCGATAATAGGCGCAGGGCCCGCGGGCCTTTTCTGCGCCGTGAGACTCGTGCAGCACGGACTTAAGCCCGTAATCATAGAACGCGGCGAGGACGTGAAATCCCGGGCCGAGACCTGCCGGAAGTTCTTTGACGAAAGGGAGCTCGACACGAGCTCGAACATTCTTTTCGGCGAGGGCGGTGCCGGCGCGTTTTCCGACGGCAAGCTCAACACGCAGACGAGGGAGAACCTCAACGACGACGTTTTGGAACTTTTCGTGAAGTTCGGCGCGCCCAAGGAAATACTGTACAACAACAAGCCCCACGTCGGGAGCGACAACCTCTACAACGTCCTTCAGAACATCCGCAGATTTTTGGAGGACAACGGCGTGACGTACATGTTCAACACGACGTTCACGGGCTTTTCGAGAACGGAGAACAGAATTTCCTCTCTGCAACTCAAAAATTCCCGCACCGGCGAGGAGTCCGAGCTCCCCGTCGACGTCGCCGTTCTCTGTCCGGGGCACAGCGCGAGGGACACGTTTGAGATGCTCGACGGCGAGAAAATCCACATGGAGCCCACGGAGTTTTCGATAGGCGTGCGCATAGAGCACTTAAGCGAGGCGATATCCAAGGCACAGTACGGAAAAAATTACAAGCTTCTTCCTCCAGCGGACTACAAACTCGTGTCGCACGCGCATGAGAGGACGGTCTTCACGTTCTGCATGTGTCCTGGCGGCATGGTCATCCCCGCGGTGAACGAGGAGGGAGAGCTCGCGATAAACGGAATGAGCATGTTTGCGAGAGACGGAGCGAACAGCAACAGCGCCCTCATGGTGCAGATGAAAAGAAAAGATTTCGGAGCGGACGACCTCTTCGCCGGCATGCGCTTCCAGCGCGAGATAGAAAGAAAGGCGTTCGCATGCGGAAAGGATTATTCCGCCCCCGTCCAGCTTTACAAAGATTTCAAATCGAACAGGGTTTCTTCCGGATACGGGGAAGTCACCCCTTCGTATCCCGTGGGATGCACCTTCGCTCCCCTTGGTGAGATTCTGCCGCCCGTATGCGTCGAGGCAATCAAGGCCGCGATACCCGACATGGGCAGAAGACTCAAAGGTTTCGACAGTCCTTCCGCCGTCATGACCGGCGTGGAGACGAGATTCTCGTCCCCCGTCAAGATCGTGAGGGACAGGACCTGTCAGTCCGTATCGCTCAAAGGACTGTATCCGTGCGGGGAAGGCGCGGGTTACAGCGGCGGAATCACTTCTTCCGCGGCCGACGGTCTTTTCGTCGCCGAGGCAGTGGCACGCAATCTTCAGTGATTTTTACCGCAAAAAACATTTTATCGTCATGAAACCGACACAATCGGGCGGTACAATGTAACCGTGACAGGCGAAGATACGGATCCAATGAGTATTCTTAAACAATATATTCTCTCTTAGGGCGGCATTCCATTTATATGGGGTGCTGTTCTTTTTCTGCCCGTCATACGCTTTTTCTTATGTGATTGTTTCGTTTTCGGTATGGATGCGGGGATTGTTAAAAAATAACAAAGTATGCCCTATACGTTGCCGACGAGGGGAAATTTGCAAGTGTTTTTGTTAATAAATAACAAAAAAAAGGTGAAAAAAATTTAGCGAAACAATAAAAAACTTCCGTGAAATGTATTGATATTTCCGACGTCACGTCTTATAATACTTATTGCTGTAAGATGGACGGAGACCGTGCGCTTCAAATACGACCGTATATTTTTTCCCGTTTCCGCACGTCGGGTCTTCGCCGTCAATAAAGTAACGGAGTACTGAAATTTTATGAAGGTTAAAGAAATATTGACTGCTTTTTGGCGCTACGCCAAATCATACGACGGAGATATTTCCTGCAAGAAGACGGAAGAAAGGAACGGATACTCGTTTTACAGCATTCAGACGGACAAGTTCGAGTATCTGGCGGCCGTGGAAGACAAGGCGGACAGGCGTTTTGTGTTCTTCTCGCTTGCCGGGACGGGCGAATGGCAGACGTCGGACAAGCTTGCCGCGTACGTCGACGATGAAGGACTGCCTCGGCTTCAGGACGGCGACGTCTCCGTGAAGACCGCGCCTCAGCTTGCCGCGGAGAGCGGGAAAAGCGTCGCTACCGTCTACAAGCTCGCCAAAACCCTGGGGCGTCTTCCCACAGTTGAGGAGCTTCAGGCGGAGAGAAAGTCTCCAGGCAGACCGAGGAAATACTGGTAGCCGAAAAGCAACATACAAAGAATCACAGCATTTGGATTGAAAACTTTCTGAACGCGAAGGGTCGCACCTGAGGGCAAAGGGGCTTGAGTCTGAAACCTTTCCGCATACACGGAAAATTTTACGAGTCTCTCTCCCTTAAGGCGCGGGGAGGGATTTTTATCATGTCGGAAAAAAGACTTGCAGTGGTCTCCGTTCTCGTGGAGGACAGGAGCGTGAGCGGAGAAGTGAACAAAACCCTTTCCGATTTCGGCGAATACGCCGTGGGAAGGATGGGAATCCCGTACAGGGATAAAAGCGTTAACGTCATATGTTTCGTCATGGACGCCCCAGTGGAGGAGATAAACTCTCTTTCCGGGAAACTCGGAATGATTCCGGGCGTCAGGGCGAAGGTGATAATGTCAAAATAAAGACTGGAGGTTTGATATGAAGAAGAAACTTGTTACTATAATCACATGTATCGCGATGGCCATGGCAGTGTCCGTGTTTTTCGCCGCATGCGGGAGCAAAGAGGATGAAAATTCCGGTGCAACGACCGTCGAATTTTACATGCCGGATGGGGCTCCTGCCCTTTCCGCCGCGTATCTCATGTCCGGAGAGGGGAGTTTCAGCGAGAACGCGAATGTCAAGGTCAATTACAACGTTGTTGATTCGAGTCTCATAAACACCTATGTCACGGGCAGCAGCCCCAAGGCGGACGTGTGCATACTTCCCGTCAACGCGGCGGGACAGCTTCTGGGATCCGGGGAGACGTACACGCTTTTGGGAACGGTCACGCACGGGAATCTTTTCCTCGTGTCGGCCGCAACTGACACGGGAGCGGTGGACATAACGTCCGACAATCTCGATGCCCTCGTAGGCAAGGACGTCGGGGTGCTCAATCTAAGCGCAGTGCCGGGGATGACGTTCGAAGTGATTTTGAACGACGCCGAAATTCCTTTCAACATAGTCGATAACGATGGTGAAAGGTCGGATGAGGCCGTAAACCTCTACGCGATGAGCGGACCAGGCGAAGTGCTCGCCTACGGATACGATTACGGCGTGGTCGCGGAGCCCGCCATGTCGCTTCAGGTCGCGAGCGGGAACCTCGTTCAAAGAGGGAGCCTTCAGGAGCTTTACGGCGGAGAGAGCGGTTATCCCCAGGCCGTGATGGTCGCGAAGAACTCTCTCATAGAGTCCGATCCGACGTTCATAGACGAGCTTGTCGCCGCCATGAAGGAAGGGTCTGAGTGGCTTCTCGCTGACACAACGGATATGTCCGTCGTGTACAAGGCGGTGGAAGATAATCTGGCTTCTGGACTTTCCCCCACGTTCACCGAAGCTAACCTTTCCACGACTGTCATAGAGAACTGCGCCATAAACTTTGTCGACGCGGCCGACTGCAAGGATGAAATAAAGACATTTCTCGACAAGTACACCGTTGTGAACGGCGTCGAGTACACGCTGACGGACGGATTCTTCTACGGAGCATAAGTAACGTTCATGGAAAAGACTGTGGCGAAGGCGAGGCGGAAGATTCCCGACAGGGCCTACAACTTCATATTCGGACTTGTCGCGATAGTCATAATGTGGGTCGTATGGATAATCGCCTACTATGCGGAGGGAAACGACTACGTAATCCCGTCGTTCGCATCGACCATGTCCGCCATGGGGACTCTTTTCGCGACGAAGTCCTTTTGGACGGCCTTCGGGAACACGATGCTGAGAACTCTTTACGCTTTCCTTGGCTCTTTCGCCCTGGCGGCGGTTTTCGCCGTGCTCTCTTCCGCCTCAAAGACCGTGTCGGCCATAGTCGGTCCCATAGTCTCGGTTTTAAGGTCAATTCCGACGATGGCGATAATCCTCATACTCCTCTTGTGGACGTCGCACGCCACGGCTCCCATACTCGTGGGCGGCCTCGTCACGTTCCCCATGGTCTATTCCCAGATGATGGCGTCTTTCGGGGACGTCGACAGAAAGCTCGTGGACATGGCGAAGGTTTACGGGGTCTCCAGAACGCAGCGGGTGTTCAAAATCTATGTTCCCGAAACCCTTCCCAACATTTTGTCGCAGACGGGTGCGGGGTTCTCGCTGACCCTCAAGGTTGTCGTCTCGGGCGAGATAATGAGCAACACCTATCGGAGCATAGGCGGAATGATGCAGCAGGCGAGGTCCTTGTACATCGACATACCGCAGCTTTTCGCGCTGACGCTCGTCACGGTGATTGTGGGGTTCATAATGGAGTTCTCCCTCGCACAGTTGAGACACATCTGCAGAAAGTGGAAGGGGGGAAAGACATGATAACCTTCAGCGGGGTCACCAAACGCTACGGCAAGACAACTGTGTTTACGGATTTCAACCTTGAGATAGAGGATGGAAAGATCTGCTGCGTCCTAGGTGAGAGCGGTGTGGGCAAAACCACCCTTCTGAACATGCTGTCCCGAATTACGCCTTATGAGGGTGAGATCTCCGAGGCGAAATGCTCCTACATCTTCCAAGAGCCGAGGCTCGTCCCCAACCTCACCGTCAGGGGCAATATGTCTCTGGTGTGCAGGGACACGGAGATGGTCGACACGATGCTCGAAAGAGTGGGGCTTTCCGCCAAAAAGGACGTATATCCCGTGACGCTTTCCGGAGGAGAAGCGAGGCGCGTGGACTTCGCGAGGGCCTTCGTTTACGACTCGGACGTCGTACTCATGGACGAGCCGTTCACGTCGCTTGATTTGAAGCTCAAGTACGAGATGATGAACCTTTTCTCGGAACTTCAGAAGGCATCGGGAAGGACCGCAGTGTTCGTGACTCACGACATAGACGAGTGCGTCACGCTCTCACACAGGGCCGTCGTTTTAAAGGCCGGGAAAATCGTCTCCGACTTCGCGATAAGCGGCGAACCGATTAGAGAATACGGAGCGGTCGCGGATGAGAGACAGAAAATACATGATGTTCTCATGGTGTAATACGGCGTAAGTATTGCCATGATAAAGATTACATTGTATAATTTATTCACACAAAGATACAAGATATAGTAAATATCAAAACACTAAAAACACTATATATAGTAATGAACTGTCCTTTCGTGTTGTTGCCAATTTTAGCCCAGGCGGTATAAACGTTGCCCGGGCTATTATTTTT
>JAJQAK010000128.1 GCA_021203845.1 Clostridia bacterium
CCTCTTCCTTACCAAGGAAGTGCTCTACCTCCTGAGCCACAGCAGCAGATGAATTACTTATTCATTATATGGGCTTCGCCGTCTCAAGTCAAATTATAACACGCCGAAATAAAAAAATGCGGGCCGAAGGGTCCGCATGATCTGCCAAAGCAAGTCAGAGGAGCATGTCGTCTTCCTCGTCTTCTTCGTCAATCGATTTTTCGTTGACGATTATCTCGCACGTGATTGCCTTGAGATGCTCACACTTCGTCACGCTGATGTCGATGTTTTTGAAACTCTTGTAGTCCCCCTCCTCCGGAATCTTTCCGAGGATTTCCGCGATGAATCCGGAAAGCTGCGTGACGTCATACTCGTCCTCGTCGACTTTGAGGTCGAACTCGTCCACGAAGTCGGAAAAAGAAATGGAGCAGTCAACTTCGTACCTGTTCTCGCCTGTCTGTTTGATGTATTCGACGACCTTGTCGTGCTCGTCCCAGATTTCCCCGACGAGCTCCTCCAAAATGTCCTCGAGAGAGACTATCCCGTGCGTCCCGCCGAACTCGTCGACGACAATCGCGAGATGGTTTTTGTCTCTTTGGAGTATTCTCATGAGCTCGGAGATCTTCATGGAGGGCGGCGCGTAGATGACGCTGTGCGACGTCGCCTCGTCAATCGTCTTCGCACCCTCGAGATAGGCCTTGTAGAAGTCCTTGACGTTCAGGATGCCTACGACGTTGTCTATCGTGTCTTCGTACACGGGAATCCTGCTGTGTCCCGATTCCTGGAAAAGCTTGAGAGCGGTCTCCATGTCGGTGCCCTTTGGAAGCGCGTCCACTTCAACTCTCGGGGTGAATATCTCCTTGACCTTCTGGTCGTCGAACTCTATCGCGGAACGAATGAGGTCGCTCTCGTATTCGTTTATGGAGCCGCCGCTTTCCGCTTCCTCAACATAAGTCATGAGCTCGTCGTCGGTTATCCTGTCGCTGTTTCTCTTCCTCATCATCATGTTGAGAAGCTTCTGCCAAAGACCGAAAAGCCATGAGAACGGGAACAAAATGACGTAGAAGACCATCATGAAGTCGACAAAGCGCATGGCCGCGGTGTCGGCCGTCTTCTGGAACACGGTCTTGGGGGTAATCTCCCCGAAGATAAGCATAATGACCGTCATGACGATTGTCGAAACCGTGCTCGCGAGACCGGTGTTGGAAGTTATCAGTTTGAGAAAAAGCAGGCCCGAAAGTGTGGTCGCCGTGATGTTGCAGATGTTGTTGCCGAGGAGAATGGTCGTGATGAGCCTGTCGGGGTTTTCGCAAAGCTTAAGAACCTTTTTTGCCCTCTTGTTGCCGTTGGCGGCAAGCGCCTTCATCTTAATCTTGTTGTGAGTGAAAAACATCGTCTCCGCACCCGAAAAGAACGCGGAGAGAATGACCAGAATGACAATCAGGATTATGTATAATGGCACGGACATCTTCGCCCTTGTATCTCCTTATAATAATTATAATAAAATTTATTTTGCTGTTTTTTTCGCGGGTCTTTTGGCTCTCGCCACCCTGATTCCGTCCCCTCTAAACTCGGGGTCGCCCGTGGGCTGTACGTTTTCGCCCTCGATGCGGATGTCGGAACCTTCCTTTTGTATCATTTTGAGATAGGCGTACGCGCATGGATAAATGTGATTTTTGTCGCAGCCCTCGCAAAACGGCGCGTATTTTCCGCAAAGGTCGTGCCCGAGGTCGTAGCAGGTTATGAATTTGTCGTAGTCTATGAGACCCTGGATTCTTTCCATGTTGGCTTCGTTTATGACCTTGGGAAGGTCGTTCAAAAGATTAAGCACGATGCTTTCGTTCCACATATCGCTTTCTCCGTTAACGTGTTAAAAGTATAATGTAAGCAACATTTTAATGCGAACAGACGTTTTATGCAAGTAAAAATAAACGTCAATCGTAGAATTCCTCTATCGCGAGCATGGAGAGGACTTCGTCGAATTTCTCTTTTTTGAACGTGATGCTTTCGGGAAGCGTCACGGACGCGGTTCCGGCCGCCATGCCGTAGCGAAGAATTTCCGGAAGAGAGGCTCCCTTAATGAGCGCGTCCACGGCGCCCGCCACCATGGCGTCTCCAGCTCCTATCGTCGAGTTCATGGCCACGTTCACGGATTTCGCGATGTAGTTTTTAGTGCCGTCGGTGATTATCGCGCCGTCCGCTCCCATGGACAAAAGCACAATCTCCGCGCCTCTGCTTATGAGCACGCGGCAGGCCTGAAGCGCCTCTTTGTTGTTTCTTATCGGCATTTTCACCGTGCGTCTCAGTTCTTCGAGGTTCGGCTTGACGAGCGCCGCGCCGCCGGACGACAGTGCGGAATAAAGCCTTCCGCCCTCCGTGTCCACAATCCTTTTGATGCCGCCGGGCACCACGGACAGTATCTTGCCGTAAAACTCCTCGCCGATGTCTTTGGGAAGTCCCCCTGAGATGACGACGGCGCTCGAAGTCTTGGACATGTCCGCGACGAGGCCGATGAGCTCCTCCTCTTTTTCCGGACCTACCGCGGGGGACACGTCGTCCACCTCGGTCAGCATCCCCTTGTCGTCGATGAACTTGTAGTTTTCCCTCACCCTTCCTTTGCACCATACGAATTTGTACGGCACGCCGTTCTGGTGAAGGTCCAGCTCGAACTGCCGGCTGCCGTCTTCATACATGAACCCCGTCGCGAAGCACTCCGAGCCGAGCCTCGCGAGCCCCATGGCCACGTTGAGCGCCTTTCCGGTGCAGAAGACGGTTTTGTTGACGACTCCGTTGTTTTTCCCGACGTTGAGAGAGTCCACTTCGATGTCCACATCGATGCAGGGACTGGGACAAATCGTGAGAATCATATCGCTTTAAACCTCAAAAAAATAGTTTCCCTAAAAAAACCGCCCCTGTGAGGCGGTCTTTTCTACATTGAAATCATTTGTAAAGTCTGGTATAGCTCGTAATTGAATTTCTTTTTCATTCCGACCGCTTCCGAGATGTCGAGGTCCACAATCTCGTTTTTGTGAATGCCCACGACCCTGTTTCCTATTCCCTCGTAGAGAAGTCTCACGGCCTTGTTCCCGAACTGAGCGGCGAGCATCCTGTCGGCCATTGTCGGGGAACCGCCTCTCTGAATATGGCCTATCGTGGTGGATCTCACCGAGTAAGTCGTGACGGACTGGAGCTGCTTCGCGAACTCCTCCGCCGAGCATACGCCCTCGGCCACCACGATTATGTTGGAATGCTTCCCGTTCGCGCGGGATCTGTTTATCTTTATCACTATGTCGTCGAGGTCGAAAACTATTTCCGGAACGACTATTATCTCCGCGCCGGAGGATATCCCGGCGTAAAGCGCAATGTCACCGCAGCGTCGTCCCATCACCTCGACCACCGAAATCCTCTCGTGGGACGTCATGGTGTCGCGGAGCTTGTTTATGACGTCTATGCAGGTGTTCACCGCCGTGTCGAAACCGAGCGTGTAGTCCGTGTACTCGAGGTCGTTGTCTATCGTCCCGGGTATCCCTATCGTGGGGATTCCGTAGTC
>JAJQAK010000032.1 GCA_021203845.1 Clostridia bacterium
ATTGCGTGTTTCACGCAAAAAATTACCGACGGCGGTGCAGATGTTAAGCGACATAGAAATTGCAGAACAGTGCGAGATGGAAGACATCCGCGACGTGGCGAAAAAAATCGGGCTTTCCGAGGAAGAGCTCGAGCTGTACGGGAAGTATAAGGCGAAGATAAATCTCAAAAAGACCGACCCCGAATCCAAACTCGTGCTCGTTACGGCCATAAACCCCACCGCGAGCGGTGAGGGGAAGACTACCGTGTCCATAGGACTTGCCGACGCCATGTCCAGGCGTGGGAAAAAAGTTTGTCTCGCGCTCAGGGAACCGTCCCTCGGCCCGGTGTTCGGGATAAAAGGCGGAGCCGCCGGCGGCGGATACGCGCAGGTCGTCCCCATGGCGGACATAAACCTCCATTTCACGGGCGACTTTCACGCCATAACCACCGCGAACAACCTTCTCTGCGCGCTCATAGACAACCATATATTCCGCGGCAACGCACTCGACATACAGCACGTCACGTTTTGCAGATGCATGGACATGAACGACAGGGCGCTACGGGAGATAACGTACACGACCGAGGCCGGCAAGATGGCGGGCTGTCGGACGTACACGAGGACTGACAACGTGCAGATAACGGCGGCGTCCGAAATAATGGCGATTCTCTGTCTCGCGAAGGACCTTTCCGACCTCAAGGAGAGGCTCGCGAACATCGTCGTCGGAACAAACGGAAAAGGCGAATATGTGTACGCGAGGGATCTCAACGCACAGGGCGCGATGGCGACCGTTCTCAAGGATGCGATAAAGCCCAATCTCGTGCAGACTCTCGAGGGCACGCCCGCGATAATACACGGCGGACCCTTCGCGAACATAGCGCACGGCTGCAATTCGATTATTGCGACCAAGACGGCTATGTCCGTCGCGGATTACTGCATAACGGAAGCGGGCTTCGGCGCGGATCTCGGTGCCGAGAAGTTTTTGGACGCGAAATGCAGGATAGCCGGGATTGAGCCCGACTGCGTCGTGATTGTCGCGACCGTAAAAGCGCTCAAGCTCCACGGCGGAGCGCAGAAAAGCGAGCTTTCCGCGGAAAACCTCGAGGCGCTCAAAGCGGGGATTCCCAATCTTCTCAAACACATTGAAAACATCCGGGACGTTTACTCCAAGCCCGTGCTCGTCGCGATGAACAGGTTCGCGACCGACACCGAGGCCGAGATAGAGCTCGTCATGAAGTCCGCCGAGGAGGCGGGGGTGAAGGCCGTGTTCTGCGACGTGTTTCTCAAAGGCGGGGAAGGCGGGCTGGAGCTCGCGGACGAAGTCGAAAAGCTTTGCGAAGAAAAAAGCCCCCTCACTTTCGCGTATGACCTCAAGGACGGACTCAAAAAGAAGATATCCGACGTGGTCACGAAAGTCTACGGCGGCGCGGGAGTCGAATACACGCCAGAGGCGGAGGAAAGAATAGCCGAAATTGAAAAGAACGGCGTGAAGGACACGCCCGTCATAATCGCCAAGACCCAGTATTCGCTTTCCGACGACCCGACGAAGTTCGCGCGGCCCGAGGGATTCACCGTGACGGTGAGAGACGTCGTGTACAAAGGCGGCGCGGGTTTCATAGTCGCGATTGCGGGCTCCATAATGCTCATGCCGGGGCTCGGCAAGGTTCCCGCGGCGGAGGGCATAGACATAGACGCGGACGGGAAGATAACGGGACTGTTCTGACATAGGATTTGATTTATGGACTTACCTACACCATCTAATTTCATAGAGGAGATAATAAACGAGGAGCTCGAGGCTGGAAAATTCGAGTCCCGCGGCAACAGGATAGCGGTCAGGTTCCCTCCGGAACCCAACGGATATCTGCACATAGGTCACGTAAAGGCCATGTGCATAAACTTCGGGGTCAAAGAAAAATACGGCGGCATTCTCAACCTCCGTATGGACGACACCAACCCCTCGCACGAGGACGAGTCGTACGTGAAGGCGATAGTCGACGTCATAGACTGGATGGGATTCAAATACGACAGGCTCGTGTACGCGTCGGACAACTACGACAGAATGTACGAGATAGCGGAAAAGTACATCGCTGACGGCAACGCGTACGTCGACGACCTTTCCGCGGAGGAGATTTCCAAAACGCGCGGAACGCTCACCGAACCCGGAAAGGAGTCGCCATGCAGGACGAGAAGTCCCGAGGAAAACCTCAGACTCTTCCGCGAGATGAAGGACGGCAAATATCCCGACGGCGCGAAAGTGCTAAGGGCCAAGATAGACATGTCGTCTCCCAACATAAACATGAGGGACCCCGTCATATACAGGATAGCGCACGTTTCCCACTACAGGACAGGGGACAAATGGTGCATATACCCCATGTACGACTTCGCGCACCCGATTTCCGACGCGATAGAGGGGATAACGCACTCCCTGTGCTCTCTCGAGTTTGAAAACCACAGGCCGCTCTACGACTGGGTGATAGAGAAGGCGGGCTTCGAGAAGCCCGTTCCGAGACAGATAGAGTTCGCGAGACTCAATATCACCAACACGCTCATGTCCAAGAGGTATCTCAAAAAGCTCGTCGACGAGGGTTTCGTGACCGGCTGGGACGACCCGAGGATGCCCACGTTGGCGGGACTTCGGAACAGGGGCGTGCCTCCGGCGGCGCTCAAAAAGTTCTGCGCGGACATAGGCGTGGCGAAGGGATACGCCGTAGTGGACCCCGCGCAGCTCGACGAGTGCATAAGGGACGAGCTCAACGCCACGGCAGAACGCGCGATGGCGCTTCTCAACCCCCTCAAGGTCACGATAACGAACTACGAGGGCGAGGAAGAGATAGACTTCGAGATGAACCCCGTGGACGGCAAAAATGCCGTGAGGAAGATAAAGTTCACGGGCACGATATACATCGAAAGGGACGACTTCGCTCTGGTTCCGCCGCCCAAGTACAAGCGGCTCACCGAGCACGGCACGGTGCGGCTCAAGGGCGCGTACATAATACGCTGCGACGAGGTGGTGATAGGCGACGCGGGCGAGGTGGCGGAGCTTAAGTGCACGTACTTCCCGGAGACGAGGTCGGGCTCCGACGTCAAGTCGGACGTCAAGGCCAAGGGCGTCGTTCAGTGGGTGGACGCGAAATACGGAGTGAGGGCCGAGGCCAGAGAGTACGGAAGCCTTCTTTCCGACGAACAGTATCCCGACCAGGACTACGCGGAAAGGCTCAACGCGAGATCGCAGAAAAGCTATGAGGCGATGTGCGAGCCGTACGTCGCGGAATGTCCCGACGGAAAACCCTTCCAGCTCATGAGAGTCGGTTACTTTAAAAAATGCACGGACGGGGGAAAGACCGTTCTTTCCGAGATAGTGACGCTTAAGGACAACTTCAGCGTGAAGTCGCACGTATGACGGCACGCAGCGCACACAGGTTTAAGACGAGAGGCGAGGCATGAATTTAATTACCATTATCATAATCGTCGCGGTGGCGGTGTTCGCCGTTCTGGGGTTCATAATAGGTCTGGTGAAGGGTTTCGCCGAGACCCGCCCGTGGACCTCGGAGCTTGTGCTCACCGTGATCGTTACATGCCTTGTCGCGTACTACACGCAGGACTCGCTGTCGGGCGACACGTATTTCGCCGTAATTTTGGCTACCTGCGTCGCGTGCATAGTCGTCTTCATCATAATCGACAAAATAATCAAAGCGGCCTTCGGCGACGGGAAGAGCGGGATGGACAGGTTCTTCGGCGGCGTCGCACTCATGATAAAGGGTGCGGCTCTCGCTGCGATAATCCTGGGTCTCGCGCTCGTCATCCTCAACGCGGTTTTCCCAATCGGCAAGATTCCCGAGAATCCCGGCGGAATCACGGAGGCGTACTTCGAATTCATTGAGACGGACTTCTGGATTAAGGCGGCGCCGATAGTTTTCGACGGACTGCTGATAGGACTCATTCTGTCGTCGATCCGCGCCGGGTTCGAACACGGGATTCTTTCCGCACTCTGGGGATTCATACAGTTCGTGCTCGTCATAGGCTGCATAGTCGGCGCGTACTTCTTGGCGTTCCAGACCTCCGTCTTCTCGTCGCTCGGCGACTCCATGGGTGCCAACATGTCCTCCAGTCTCGGCGAGGACATGCAGCAGCTTCTCGGAAGGCTCATCGTCATGCTGATAGCCGCGGTGGTGCTCATAGTCATTGTCGTGACCATCTGTATGATAATAAGACGAGCCGTAAGGCACGCGAGAAGTGGTGCCGCAGTGTCAGTCGTGGACGGGATTTTCGGCGGGCTCGTTCTCGGAGCGATATGCATAGCGGTGTTTATGGCGCTCGGCGCGTTCCTCACGCAGTACTATTCGCCGTATTCGGGAATAGACGAGATAACGTTCATCGACGACTTCATAGACAGGTTCGCGCACGACGGCACGTTCTCGTCGATATTCTTCTCGCACAACATACTTCTGAGCATGGAATCCGTCGCGGACCTTTTCAGAAGCATCTCGATGATCGAGCACATGGTCTGACGTTCAGGTCTATAAATATTCAAAACATACGGGAGCAGTCATGAAGGTAATTTTGCTGACAGACGTCAAAGGACAGGGCAAAAAGGGCGACATAAAGGAACTCAACGATGGGTACGTCAGGAACTTTCTCATCCCAAAGGGTCTCGCCGAGGTAGCCACTCCCCAGAAAATAAACGAGATAAAACAGAGACAGCAAAGCGAGATGTACAGGAAGGCGGAGGAGGAGAAAATGCTCCGCGCCCAGGCCAAGGAAATGGCCGGAAAGACCTTTACGGTGAAGATGAAGGCCGGTGCCTCCGGAAAGGTGTTCGGCTCCGTGACAAACCAGAACGTCGCGGACGCGCTCTCCGCCGCGGGCTACGCCGTTGACAAGAAGAAGGTCGTCATATCCTCGCCCATAAAGATGGTCGGGGTGTACGACATAGAGATCAAGTTCTTCGAGGACATCTCCTGCAAGATCAAAATAAACGTGGAAGGCGTGTAGCTTAAAACACGCGCGAAGACCGGCTGAGAAGATGAAAAAGCCCGTAGGTATAATCGACATAGGTTCAAATTCCGTCCGTCTCATGATGTCTTCGGACGGAAAAACTTTATACAAGGAAATAGACACGACGAGGCTGGGAGAGGGCACCGCGAAGGAAAGAACGCTTCTTCCGGCTGCGATTGACAGAACCGTCAGAGCCGTCGCGGCGTTCGTGAAGAAGGCGCGCGGGGAGGGCGCGGAGGAAGTTTATGCGTACGCTACGGAGGCCGTGCGTTCCGCTTCCAACAGGGATGTGTTCACCGATGCGGTGAAGGCCGCCTGCGGTCTCGAGGTAGACGTCCTCTCGGGCGAGGACGAGGCCGTGCTCGGAGCAAAAGGGGCCCTCATGGGCGGGAGCGGCGCCGTCATAGACGTCGGAGGCGCGAGCGCGGAGGTGAGTGTCATCACGGACGGAAACATACATTTCGCGAAAAGCTTTCCCATAGGCACGGTTAGGATATTCGATCTCGCGGGTAGAGATTTCGACATGATAGATGCGGCGATAAGGTACGCCCTGGACGGGGAAGATATCCCGAATGTTCCGGAAGGTCTTCCCGTGTACGGTATAGGCGGGACGTCCACATCGCTCGCCGCGGTCTCTCTCGCGCTCGAAAGATACGACCCGGAAAAGGTGAACGGACACCGCATGACATGTGCGGAGCTTCGCGGCTTCGCGAAGATGGCGTCCGGTCTTTCCGTGGAGGAGGTAAAGGCGATAAAGGGCATGGACGTACGCCGTGCCGACGTTATAGGCGGCGGGGCGCAGCTTCTTTCGTATCTCGTGAAAAGACTCGGCTCCGACGCGGTGTCTGCGTCCGAGGCTGACAACCAGGAGGGATACCTTTTCGACAGGGTGCCGCGACAAAGCGTATGAAATATTATCTCAAGCAAATTTATTTTTACGCCGTAATCGTTGTGGCCGTGGCACTCGCCGTGTTCTGCGGGTATCTCACGTACAACCAGTCCGCGGACTATTCCAACCGGAACATGATTTACTACGTCCTGGGAGTGCTCATTTGCTGGTACATGTCGCTTCAGATGCATGAGGCCGGGCACAAATTCTTCGGACTGTTCTGCGGGATTGACGTGAGGATGCGGGCCACGAGATTCTTCTCCTCGTCGATAGGTTGTGAGATATCTCCGAGATACGAACTCAAGGACTATCGCAAGAGCTTTCTCATTACTACTTCCGGGGGACTCGCCGTCAACCTTGTTCTTCTGGCGGCGGGGATAGTCTTCACGTGCATACCCATAGCGAATTTCGGAAACTACTACGTACTCAACGTGTTGCTTCGTCCGCTGCTCCCGACGTCGCTCTACATATTCTGCATAAACGCCGTGCCGTGCATGTACAAGGACGGAAGGACGGACGGACTTGCCATGCTTGAGGCGATAAGGCGGGACGACTGCTACCAGGTAGCCGAGGCCATAATGAAGGTGCAGGGCTTCGTCAACACAGGAATAGAGCTACGGTACGTCGGCGAGGCGAGTCTCATGAAGGTGCCCCAGATACAGGAGGACGACCCGTATTTCATAATCCTAACCGAGCTCCGCGCGGAATACTACAAAGCAATAGGCAACACCAAAAAACATGCGTTCTATCAGAGACGATACGAACTCCTCGAACAGGCCTACGTGCCGCAAAGAAAGAGAAAAGGTAACAAGAACAATGGCCGCAAGTAAAAACAGCAAACAGATGAAATGCGCCTCGTGCGGAGGCAAGCTCGTAAAGATAGGCGACGGACTCTACAAATGCGCGCTCTGCGGAAAGAAAAAGAGGGTGGAGTCTGAAGAAACGTCCGCCGACGTGACCCTCACAGCACCGGCGGAGACGCCTCAGAAGGCAGCCGCTCCCGCGAAGAAAAAACCGGAGCAAAAAAAACCCGTTGACGCAGCTTCCGGAGCAAAAAAGAGCGAAAAAATTGGTGAGGAGGAGAAACAAGCCCCCCAAAAATCCGTACCGAGAGGCAAAGACGCCAAAAAGAAAGTCGTTCCCGGCAAGCAGAAAAAAGGGCAGAAACCGCCGGTTCCATACAAAAAGAACGTCAAGCAGGAAAAAAGCGTCGCAAAAGACGAAAATCTTCTAGTCGGGGCAACTGAATCTGAGACGCGTCCCGCACAGAGACCCGCGCCCGAGCCCGTATACGTGGCAGACCCCGCCACCGCGAAGTTCGTGACGCCGGGGCACGAGAAAGCCATGTCCAGGCCGGACGGCTTCGGCGAGCCGCTTGATGACATCGACCTCGTTATACCTCCGTTCCCTTATGAAAGGAAAGGAGAGCTCACGGTGATTCCCAAAGTTCCGGGCCAGGATGTCAAAACATGCGGCAACGCGAGAATCTGCGACGTCGCGAAGAGGACGTACGAGCGCGGCGTGAAAGACGGAGAAGGCTCGTTTACGTGCCCCAACGGTACGATGTACGCGGGTTCGCTCAAAGAAGGACTCCGCGAAGGGAAAGGCAAGACCACGTACAGGAACGGCGACACGTACGAAGGCGAGTACGCGGGCGACGTGGCGTGCGGGAAAGGCATAATGACGAAGAAGGACGGCTCCATGTACGCCGGGATGTTCGAAGGCGACAAATGGTGCGGCGAAGGGATTTACAGGGACATGTTCGGATATCTCCACGTGGGGACGTTCGGATACCTGACGTTCGAGGGAAGAACGTATCTTCCCGACGAAGACGCGATAAGCGGCGACGAGCTCTACAACAAAGTGGAGTCCTGGTTCGCAGAGTGACTCATATGGAAGAAGACAAGAAAATACATCCGCACACCGTCAGAGAGGTGTACCCGCTCGACGGACATATGCTCCGTGTTGTGTTTAACGAAGGGGGCATGAAGTTGTACGACATGAACAAGCTCATAGACACGTGGGACCTTTTCAGACCACTCAAGGATTCCGAGCTGTTTTACGGCGTCTACCCGGACAAAGGTGGCTACGGGATAATTTGGAACGAGGACATAGACCTGTCCTGCACGGAGCTGTGGGACAACGGCGTCGACATCGAACCGGAATAACGCAAAAAAAGGTCCGCGGCGTTTATGCCGCAGGCGCGTTTTTCAGTCTTTCGCATTTCGGTTGTATTTTCTTTCAATGCCGCAAAATTCTGACTTTCTGATTTTTTTTATCCTCACATCGCAGTCTTCTATGAATCCCTCGAAGGAGAAATCCCCGAACGGCACCGTGCCGCGTTTTATTTTGCCGAATTTGAACCCTCCGAAATACTCCACGGCGCCCACACCGGAGTGCGTCTCAACGGCGTCCAAATCGAAGTTCTCGTAAAGCTCGTCGGGGCCCAGGATGATGTATCGGAAGTTTCTGATTTTCGCAGGAAGTGTTACCTTGACGTACATTGCCTTCCCTATGTCGTACCCCACGGGCGAATCTTTGTCGCCGTCGTACACGGTTAAGTAGAAGTCATACAGGTCTGCCGTACCTTTCGTGAAGTAAAACGTGCCGTCCTCTTTGAGGACGTATTTTTTCGTGGCCGCGGAAAGCCGCACGGTGTGCTCCTCGTATTCTTCCGGGTGCGCAGCAGTGACCGCGCCCCAGTATACGTCGTCTATCTCCGTAAGTTCGTTTTCTTCCGTCTTTCTTGCCGAAATCTCGCAGTCGTCTATGTATCCCTTTATCTGTCCCCCGGCGAACTCCGTGCGTCCGTCCTTCATCGGCTTCATCTCGACGGCGCAGGGAAAGCCCGCAAGCGCGTATCCGCCGTACATGGGGAGATCGGAAAGAGGGAAGGAGGCGATTTTTTTGTATCCGTGCAGCACGTTCACGTCAGAAATTGATATGTTTCCGGAGATGCAGAAAAATGATGTCTCCGCATCGCCCCTGAACAGGGCGTCGGATGGCTCGGCCGCGAGATATACGTCGTATCCCGCGTCGGTCTTTTTAACGTACATTCTGCCGTCGTCCACGATTGTGAGGCCCGACAGGAAATTTTTAAGAGTCATGGCAAATCAGATTCCGTCGATTTTTTACTATGATACCCGACAGTGCCGTAAAAGTCAAACAGCTTATTTCCTTGACGAATGTCGTGCCGTATAGTAAAGTGATTGCATACGATAAATCGTAAGGAGCGTTGGAATGGCGAAAGATTTCTCTAAATGTTGGTATCCGGATTCGGGACAAGACATTCGAAGTTGTGGACGATACTGATATTTTCATATGTCTTAAGGACAAATTCGGAAACGCGATTCACAACAAGAATCTCGCCTCCTTCACTCGTTACAACAAAGAAACCGGCGAGAAGTCGAAGTGCGTACTTCTAAGGCCACTGGAGTCGTACGGCGAGGACGATGAAGAAAATTTTGTGTTCAAAAACAGGATTGTATACCGCGTGGACGAGGTCTAAGGCAGACACGTTCTTGTAAAGGAGTCGGACAGTGACAAAATTATGTCTGTTTACACCAGATTCTACATGGGTATGATGAGTGGCGAAATCCCTATAGATTCCACGGAGTACGACGATTTCCGCGAAGATGTCTACGACGAGTGTCGAGGAGTCGATGAGTACGACTTCAACGACGAAGAATATGACGATGATGAAGACGAAGAAGCAGATAAGGACGAAGCGGATGAGGTGTCCGACGCCGACTCCGAAAAACTCCCGCCTCTCGGAGAAGCTGTTAATCCGAATATGGTGAACATGCTTTGGTCGGAAGAATGCGAAACGGACATTGTAGACGTGATGGCCATGGGCGACCGAAACGTCATACTCTTCATTAAAAACGACGAGGGGGAAAGAGACGAATACGTCCGGGCGGGCATGCTTGAATGCGAAGGCACGTACTACGCCCTGCTTGCTCCCGTGATTGAAGGCAAGATTTGTAAGGACAATCTCGTGGCGTTTTGCATAGAAGACGGCGGCGCACACAGGAATCACGTTCTCAAAAGGGAGAAAGACGCTACTCTTTGCAAACGCGTCGCAGACGAGTATCGCAAACTGCTTGTCCGCTACGGAAACAAAAAACAGAGGTGACGACATGGGAAACGAAGAAAAAGACATAATCGACATTTTGATGGACGACGACAATCACGATCCCATACCTCTGTACACGGAAGGCGGGGAGGAGGTGCTTTTCGACCAGGTGGCGGTGATACCGTACAATGACAGAGTGTACGCGATTCTCGCCCCACTGACGCCGTTTGAGGACATCGGCGTGGACGACTGCCTCGTGTTCTACGTCGACGAGGACGAGAACACACTCGTGGAGGAGCGCAGCGACAAAGTCGCCCAGGCCGTCTACGACATATACATCGAGTTGCTCGACGATGGAGAGTAATCGGGATATTAAAAGTCTTTGAGATATGACAATGGCGCAGATACATATTCGTGTTGACGACGATGTAAAGAGAATGGCGGAGGAAGCATGTGATGAAATGGGTATAACACTTTCGGCTGCCGTTAATATCTTTTTGATCAAACTCGGCAGGGAGAAGCGTATCCTTTTCGAGTTGACAGATGATCCGTTTTACTCGGAAGAAAACATGCAGCGTCTTCGCAAATCTGTCGCACAGCTGAACGCAACGGGAGGAACGATTCACGACGTTGATATAGAGAACTAAAACTATCTCAAGGCGAAGTTATGCAGATTCGCCATGACCCGAACATAAGTTTGTAAAGAAAAAGCCCCTACTGACACGGGGATTTTTTTGATATGTATATGCATTATTTTTAAATGATTAAAATATTAAAAAAAGCGTGTTCAACTATTTAAAAATCTTTTTAAATCACAAAAACTTAAATGAGTTTTTGAATTAGAAAAATAGCGTAAAAAATACTCAATATAAATTTTCCGTACCGGGAATCCTTGACAGATTAGCCTGTTATATTATATAATATAACAGGCTAAAATATTCGGGAAAAAAGAGGAAAAAATGGTAAAGAAGGTTCACTCGGATTACAACGCAAACACGCTAAAAGCACTCAAGGGACTGGAGCCCGTCAGGGAGAACCCCGGGATGTACATCGGAGCCACGGACGAGAGGGGGCTTCACACCCTCGTCCGCGAGGTTCTGGACAACTCCATAGACGAGGCTCTGGCGGGGTACTGCGACAGGATAGAGGTCAAGATTCACGAGGACGGCTCCATATCCATCAAGGACAACGGGAGGGGCATCCCAACGGGTATAAACGAGGCGGAGGGCATCTCCGGCGTGGAGCTTGCGCTCACCAACCTCAACGCTGGCGGTAAGTTCGGCGGAGGGTCGCGCCAGGGCGGATACAAGATATCGTCCGGTCTTCACGGCGTGGGCGTGTCGTGCGTCAACGCGCTTTCAAAGACGCTCACGGCGGAGGTTTGTCAGAACGGCAAGAAGTTCGTCCAGAGCTACCATTACGGCGAGCCCGACGGCCCTCTCGAAGCCGTGGAGGACACGGAGGAGACGGGGACTCTCATAAGATTCCTTCCCGATGAGACGAAGTTCTCCACCGTGGAGTTCTCGTACGACATCCTCAAGACGCTTATAAGGGAGCTGTCATATCTCAATAAGGGACTCACGATAGTTCTCGCGGACCTTCGGACCGATCCTCCGCACGAGCACACGTTCTGCTACGAGGGCGGCGTCGTGCATTTCATAGAGGACATAAACAAAGGCAAGGAGACGCTCTTCGAGAAACCCGTGTACTTCGAGGACTCCGAGGGGGACGACAAGTTCCTCGAGGTCGCCATACAGTACAACGACGGCTTCTCGGAGCAGATTTTCCCCTTCTCCAACAACATACGCCAGCCGGACGGCGGGACACATCTGGAAGGCTTCAAGGCGGCCCTGACGAAGGTCGTCAACGACGCCGGACACAGGCTCGGTGTCATGAAGGACGCCGAGAGACTTTCCGGCGAGGACGTGAGGGAGGGCATAACCGCCGTCGTCTCCGTCAAAATCGCCGACGCGCAGTACGAGAGCCAGACGAAGAGCAAGCTCTGCTCGATATACGTCAAAGGATTCGTCCAGAAGGCCGTCACGGACAAGTTCGGCACGTACCTCGAGGAACACCCCGCGGAGGCCAGAGAGCTCGTCATGCGCTGTCTGACGGCCCAGAGGGCGCGCGACGCAGCGAAGAAGGCGAGGGAGGAGACCAAGAGAAAAGGCTTTTTGGAGAGCACCAGGCTTCCCGGTAAGCTCGCGGACTGCTCGGACAAAAGACCGGAGCTCTGCGAGATATACATTGTGGAGGGCGATTCCGCCGGCGGCACCGCGAAGCAGGGCAGGGACAGAAGGTTCCAGGCCATAATGCCCCTTCGCGGAAAAATCCTCAACGTCGAGAAGGTGAGGATTGACAAGGTCCTCGGAAACGAGGAGATAAAGGCGATGATAACGGCCTTCGGGTGCGGGATACAGGAAAACTACGACGAAGCGAAGCTCCGCTACGACAGAATCATAATGATGACCGACGCGGACGTGGACGGCTCGCATATAAGAATTCTGCTTCTCACTTTCTTCTTCCGCTACATGAGACCGCTCATAGAAAACGGGCACGTGTACGCCGCCAAGCCCCCTCTTTACAAGGTCTCGGCGAAGGGCATGGACGACCTGTATCTATACGACGACAAGTCCCTGGACGAGTTTCGGGAGAGCCACGACGGGAAGTTCGAGCTCCAGAGGTACAAGGGTCTCGGTGAGATGAACAAGGAGCAGCTTTGGGAGACCACCATGGACCCCGCGAGGCGCACGCTCGTCAAGATAAAGCTTGAGGACGCCATAGAGGCCGACAAGTACTTCGCCATGCTGATGGGCGAGGAACCGGACCTCAGACGTCAGTTCATAGAAGAAAACGCCACGCTCGTCGAAGAGCTTGACGTGTAAGGAGAGAATATGGCGAAGAAAGTCACAAGCCCGGAACTCACGGAGGAGTTCGTCAAGACTCTCTCCATGACGAAGATGCTTGAAGTCGAGGTGGACGAGGAACTCAAAAAGTCGTTCATAGCCTACGCCATGGCGGTGAACGTGTCGAGGGCCATCCCGGACGTCCGCGACGGGCTCAAACCCGTGCACAGGAGAATTCTTTACTCCATGCACGAGCTCGGGCTCTACTCCGACAAGCCGTTCAGAAAGTGCGCGAGGATAGTCGGCGACTGCCTCGGCAAATACCATCCCCACGGCGATTCGTCCGTGTACGACGCGCTCGTGAGGCTCGCGCAGGACTTCACGATAAACTTCCCGCTCGTTGAGGGACACGGAAACTTCGGGTCCGTGGACAACGACCCTCCCGCGGCCATGCGTTACACCGAGGCGAGACTTTCCAAACTCGCCGCGGAGATGCTGAGGGACCTCGACAAGGAGACGGTCGATTTTTACCCGACATTCGACGACACGGGCATGCAGCCCACTGTGCTTCCGTCCCGTTTCCCCAACATACTGGTGAACGGCTCCGACGGCATAGCGGTCGGCATGGCGACGAACATTCCGCCGCACAACCTCGGAGAGGTCATTGACGGCTGCGTCGCGATGATAGACAACCCGGACATCGACGTGGACGAGCTCATGGAGTACATTCCCGGACCAGACTACCCCACGGGTGCGGTCATCATGGGCAGAGGCGGCGCGAGAAAGGCATACAAGACGGGCAGGGGAACGGTGATCTTACGCGCCAAATGCGACATAGAGGACTACAAGAGCGGCAGCCAGGAGAAAACCAGGATAGTCATAACCGAGATTCCCTATCAGGTAATAAAGGCGAAGCTCATAATGGACATCGCCGACCTCGTCAAGGACAAGAAAGTGGACGGTATCTCCGACATACGCGACGAGAGCGACAGAGACGGCATGAGAATCGTCATAGAGCTCAAGAAAGAGGCCAACGCGCAGGTCGTCCTCAACTACCTTTACAAGCACACTAAGCTCCAGACGTCCAACGGGCTCATAATGCTCGCGCTCGTCGACGGCACGCCGAGGACGCTCACCCTCCGCGATTTCATATACTACTATCTCGAGCATCAGAAGGACGTCATAAAGAGAAGGACGAAGTACGACCTCGCCAAAGCCGAGGAGCGCGCCCACATAATGAGGGGACTCGTCATAGCCCAGGCGTCAATAGACGAAGTGGTGGAGGTCTGCAAGACCGCCGTTGACAAGACGGACTGCGTGACGAAGCTCACCGCGAGGTTTGAGCTGGACGAACGTCAGGCGACCGCGGTGGCAGAACTTAGGCTTTACAGACTTTCTCATCTCGAAGTCGACAAACTCAGGGAGGACCTCAAGGCCCTTGAGGAGGCCATAGCCGACTACAAGGACATTCTCGCGAGGGAGGAAAGGGTCATGGGAATCATAAAAGAGGATCTTCTGGAAATAAAGAGAAAATATCCGTCCGAGAGGAAGACGGTCATAGAGACAGACTTCACCGACATAGAGGACGTCGATCTCGTGCCCGAGGAGACCGTGGTCATATCGCTTACGCACGACGGATACATGAAGAGGATCCCCCAGTCCGAGTACAGGGCTCAGAATCGCGGCGGAGTCGGCATAACCGGCCACAGACCCAAGGAGGAGGACTTCGTCGAGAGCATGTTCATATGCTCCTCGCACGACCAGGTGCTTCTGTTCTCGAGTCTCGGGAAGGTGTACTCTCTCGGCGCGTACCAGATACCTGAGGCCACGCGTCAGTCCCGAGGAAGGGCGGCCATAAACATCGTGCAGCTTGCGCAGGGCGAGAAAATAAACTCGATAATGCCCACCATGGCGGACGAGAACGGCGAGTACAGCGGGTACCTCATCTTCGCGACGAAGCAGGGTCTCATAAAGAAAACGTCGCTCTCCGAGTTCGCCAGGATAAACCGCAACGGCAAGATAGCGATACGTCTCAACGACGGCGACGAGCTCATCTCCGTGCAGTACACGACGGGCGACAGAGAGATAATCGTGGCGGGCTCCAACGGCAAGTGCTTGAGATTCAGAGAGTCGAGCGTACGCGCGATGGGAAGAACGGCCGCGGGCGTCAAAGCGATGAAGCTCAAAGAGGGAGAGTCCATGGTGGATCTTCTCGTTCTCGAGCCCGGCAAGGACATCCTCACGGTCTCCGCGAACGGTTTCGGCAAGAGGGCGGACCCCGAGCAGTATCCCATTCACGGGAGAAACTCCATGGGCAACAAGGCAGGGATCTTCAACGAAGTCACCGGAAGCCTCGTAAACATGAAACTCGTGTCCGAGGACGAGGACATCATGATGATAACCTCGTCGGGCGTCGTGATAAGGATGCACTGCTCCGACATCTCCAAGATAGGACGAGGAACGAAGGGTGTGAGACTCATGAGACTGAGAAACGACGGCGAATATGTCGCGACTGTCGCCGTGACGGAGAGAGACGACGAGCAGGAGACCGAGACCCCGGAAGAAACTTCCATATCCGCGGAAGAGCTTGCGACGGAAAACGCGGAGTTCGAAAAAGAGTCGGAGGAAGACCCTGAGGAGACCTTTGAGGAAAACCGGGAAGATGCGGAGGACAAGGATGACGCGTCGGAAGATGACAACGGGAAGGAAGTCGATTGACATACGTGGATGACGACATATGTACGTTACGACTACGGAGCTTAGGAGAAAGTCAGGCGGTAGATCGGGATTTCAAGGACGGAGGACGTGTACATAACCGTAAAAGGAGAGGTGATAACCGTTCTCACAAACCCCGATGTGAAGCGGTTGGAGAGAGTGAGGCCAGTGTACGGCATCATTCCCGCGGTCGACGACGAGACCGAGAGGCTCCTCAAGATGCAACGTCTTTTGAACAAAGACAGCTTGTAAAGTTTTAACAAGCTTCCGTCTGACACGTATCTTTGACTTAATGTTGCGGTTCAGAATGTCGGTCAGTTTCCGTTTATATTGCACAGTACAATGGGAAAAACGCCATGCGTTGTTACGGTACAGTACGAAATCTCTTTCGGGAAAATTTCGTTGACGCACAGATTTTATTTCGATATGAAGAATTCATGGATACATACCTCGTCAACTGTCGCAGTATAGAGTATAATTTACTACAATAAATAAACATAAAATTCAATAAATACCGCATTGAACTATTGACGACGTCGGACGCAACCTATAAAATACATTGTAATAGTGCTCGACACACTTATTCAGTATTTGATGCTGGGTAGTG
>JAJQAK010000181.1 GCA_021203845.1 Clostridia bacterium
GGTGTAAACTTTACAGAAATCATCAAACGGCGATATTCATATTATGTCCAGGATTTCACAAAAATACGACGTCGTGATAGTCGGCGCGGGGGTGGCTGGCCTCAACTGCGCGAACTTCCTTCCAAAAAACCGGAAGGCGCTCGTCATATGCAAAGAAGCACCGCAGACCAGCGACAGCTATCTCGCGCAGGGCGGGATATGCAGGCTTCGCTCGGACGACGACTACGACAGTTTCTACGAGGACACCATGCGTGCCGGGCACAACGAGAACAACCCGGAGACCGTGAGGTGCATGATAGAGAACTCCCGGCACGTCATTGACGGGCTCATAAAGATAGGCGTCGACTTCCAGAGAAACGACGACGGCTCCCTTGCGTGTACGCGGGAGGGCGGTCACAGCGTGCCCAGAATCTGCTTCCACGAGGACTGTACGGGGAAGGAAATCCACACGAAGGTGTACGAGGAGGCGACGAGGCATAAAAACATACAGATAGAGCCGTACGTCACGTTCCTCGACCTCATCTGCAAAGACAACGTCTGCTACGGGATAGTGGCCGAGGACGCATACAAAAGGATAATAAAGATATACGCGGACTACGTCGTTCTCGCAACGGGCGGCATAGGGGGCATATACAGAAACTCCACGAACTTTCGTATTCTCACGGGAGACGCCATAGCCGTATGCATGGAGAAAGGTGTCGCCGTGGACAACGTGAACTACGTACAGATTCACCCCACGTCGCTTTTTTCCGAAAAGGAAGGGAGGCGTTTTCTCATATCCGAGTCAATCCGCGGGGAGGGAGCCGTTCTTTTGGACAAGAACTTCAACCGGTTCTGCGACGAGCTGCAGCCGAGGGACGTCGTTTCGGAAAAGATATGGGAACAGATGGAAAAGGACGGCACGTATCACGTGTGGCTCGACCTCCGTCCCATTCCGAGGGACATTCTCGAACATCACTTCCCGGGCATAGTGAAAAGGTGCAGGGAGGAAGGGTACGACGTCTTCACGGAGTGCATCCCCGTCGTGCCGGCCCAGCATTACTACATGGGCGGAATACGGTCCGACACGGAAGGGAAGACCACCATGGAAAGGCTCTACGCGGTGGGGGAGACCTGCTGCAACGGGGTGCACGGAAAAAACAGACTCGCCTCAAACTCGCTTCTCGAAAGCCTTCTTTTCGCGGAGCGCGCCGCGGGCGACATAGAAGAAAACTACACGGCGCAGGACCCTGTCCTCGCGGCGGAAGCGGAAAAGCTCCTCGACATGCAAAAGTACGGCGACGTGCCGGCGCTTCTTTCTCACTACAAACAGGTCGTGAGGGAGGCGATAGAGGAAGCGGACAGAAAGAGCGGGGTCGCCCGCCAGGAGGACATGTCGTGACGAAATCAGCGGTGATTTTGGGAATGGACAGATACATACTCAGCGCGTTGGAGGAGGACATCCCCACGGAGGACCTTTCCACGAACGCGGTGATGAAGGAGGCCGTTCCCGGTGAAGTGGATCTTGTCTGCAAGCAGGACGGCGTGATATGCGGACAAGGAGTCTTCGAGAGGGTGTTCACCCTGCTGGATTCCGAGACGAAGGTCACTTTTTTTACCGAAGAGGGCGACGCCGTGAAGAAGGGACAGAAAATAGCGATGGTGGAGGGCGACATAAGGGTGCTTCTCGCCGGAGAGCGGACGGCCCTCAATTTCATGCAACGCATGAGCGGGATAGCTACGTACACCCGCGAGACGGTAAAGCTTCTGGAGGGGACGGGGGTAAAGCTTCTCGACACCAGGAAGACCACCCCCAACATGCGTCTTTTCGAAAAATACGCCGTACGGGTCGGCGGAGGACGCAACCACAGGTACAACCTCTCCGACGGGATACTCCTTAAGGACAACCACATAGCCGCCGCCGGCGGGGTCAAAGAGGCGGTGAAGGCCGCGAAGGAATACGCGCCGCACGTCGCGAAGATTGAGGTGGAGGTCGAAAACCTTGACATGTGCCGCGAGGCCGTGGAGGCCGGCGCGGACGTCATAATGCTCGACAACATGACGACGGAGGACATGAAAAAGGCCGTCGAAATGATAGGAGGGCGGGCGCTCACCGAGTGCAGCGGGAACGTCACGAAGGACACGATAAAGGACATAGCGAAGGCGGGAGTGGACTTCGTCTCCATGGGCGCGCTCACGCACTCCGCGCCGATTCTCGACCTGTCGCTCAAAAACCTGAAACCCGCGGGAGGGAGGAAATGAACGCGGAGACGAGAAGGCGGGAGATACTGTCGCTCATAGCCAACTCCGACGCCCCGGTACCCGCGAACGTTTTGAAGGACAGGTTCGACGTGTCGAGACAGATAATCGTCGGCGACATCGCGATTCTTAGAGCCAACGGATACGACGTTATCGCGACCAACAGGGGCTACGTCATAAGCGCGGGGCCCCTCGCGTCGCGCGTGTACAAGTGCAGGCACACGCTGGACGACATAGTGCCCGAGGCGAACATAGTGATAGGGCGGGGCGGGTGCATACAGGACGTCTACGTCAATCACCGGGTGTACGGGAAGATAACCGCGAGACTCGAGCTTAAGACGAAGACCGACGCGGAAGAGCTCTATAGATCCCTTCGCAGCGGGGCGAGCAAGCCGCTTATGAGCGTGACGGACGGATATCACTATCACACGGTCCTCGCGGAAAGCGAGGATGTGCTGGACGGCATAGAGGCCGCGCTCAGGGACGCGGGATACCTCATTGAGATATAGGAGGAGACATGGTAAGGCACGTCATAGTCTGGACGCTGAAAGAGGACGTCGACAAGGAGAAGGTTAAGGCGGACATCAAAAGAGAGATCGAGGGGCTCGTCGGCAAAATAGACGGGCTCATAAGTCTCACGGTCGAGACGAATCCGCTCGAATCGTCCGGCGCGGACCTTATGCTCGACAGCACTTTTGAAAGCGAAAAAAAGCTTCGCGAGTACGCGGAGAACCCTTTGCACGTGGCGGTGGCGGACGGATATGTGAGGCCCAACGTCGCGGTCCGTTCGTGCTTTGACTTCGAAATACAGAAAACGGGAGGCATAAAATGACCAAAACGACGGAAAAAATCAAGACGGACAAGACCCTTTACATGATAGGCGGAACCCTCGGCGTGGGCAAGACCGCGGTGAGCGAACAGCTCCGTCACATACTTCCCGCGTCCGTGTATCTCGACGGCGACTGGTGCTGGGACATGTTTCCCATGCAGGTCACGACGGAGACGAGGGACATGGCGCTCGATAACATCTGCCACATCCTCAACAACTTTCTGAAGTGCACGGTCGTGGACAACATAATCTTTTCGTGGTATCTTCCGCAGACGGAGATGATAGACAAAATCCTCTCCGACCTCGATTACGAACCCGCGAGGATTGTGGAGGTGATACTCGTCTGCGACAGAAAGGTTCTTAAAAAGCGTCTCGAAAGGGAGCTTAAAAAGGGAGTTCGTTCCGACAAGGAACTCGT
>JAJQAK010000067.1:0-9213 GCA_021203845.1 Clostridia bacterium
GACTAATGTCATTATCTTTGCTGACTTTGACTTCTAGGTACAAAACAATGTACTTCAAAGTAATTGACAGAAACTTATTGTATTCGTTTCCTTCTATTCAATTTTTAAACTACGTAAAACCGATGAAAATCGGTGCTCCCCGATGAGTGAGCTTGTCTATCATATCACCCACCGATAGGCTTGTCAAACAAATTTCAAATGTTTTTCAAAAACCTGTTTTTTGTTTCTCAAACCACACACAGCTTGAATATAGTAACACAGTTGATTTTTCCAGTCAAGCGAATGACGGAATTTTTTTTATGAAAATTCTAACGAATTTTTGAACGGTATTTTGTTAAAAATTAACATCCGGACCCAGTCTCACCCCGCGTTTCGGACGCGGGAAACGAAACGCTCCGCTTATATATATATTAACAATATATATAAAAGCGCCCCCGCAAAAGCCTTTCACAAGAACGCCCCTGATTCTGTTCAGTATTTTCGTGGCCTGCCCGTCGGCTTGGACTCCCTTTTAAGTTCGTCCAGCGTGGGAAGCCTTCCTAACTTTTTCGCTATCTGGTAGATTCTCGTGACGGACTTGCCACTCTCCGCCGCGAGTTCGGCGGGTCTCATGTATCCCTGGCCCGCATCCACGCGCTGCACGACCCCGTCCATGTCCACGTACTCAACGTTCGTCCCCTCCTCGTTGGGTCCGAGTATCTTTCCGTGTTTGGAACACACCGTGTAGAACACCACCCCTCTGTCCGGCGTTCCAGACGCCATGTCGCTTAAGTCGAAATTGAGACCGCACATCGCCGCGACGTATCTCCCGCTTTCTGTCTCGACGCAGTAAAGCGTGAACGTTTCCGTCTCCCCGAGATAAATCGTTTTGATGTCGCCGGAATACCCCTGCCTGTATTTCCAGAAAGCGTTGAGTATCTCCTGGAGAGCGACCCCTTCCGTCTCCGCGCTCACGGACACTATGTCGAACCGCGTGCCATCGTGAACGAGGCCCTTCCCGAGTTTCCCCTCCGCAAGGTCCACGTCTTCCTGCGCCTCAAGTATTGAGGCAAGCGTTCTCTCCAGCACGTGGTACTTGGGGTCGTCTTCCTTTATTTCCTGTCCGTCCAGATAAACCATGTATGCCATATCCACGCATACCGCCTTTCGTGTGATAAGACGAGTATACTCTGGCACAATTCCCGTGTCAACACTTTTTTAAATCTTTTATAATGTCTTATTATAGCGCTTTCTTGTCCGTTTTTATATTATTTACAACATATTCCGCGGAAGTGACGACCGTGGCACAATCGCTTGTGGTTTGACTACTTCTCGCGCCGATGCTAAAATATTTTCATGACGAAATTGACCTTTGACAAAACTTTCTGTTCACCGGAAGCCATCCTGGAGTGTGGGCAGATATTCCGGTTCTCGCCCTTCGCGGAGGGGTACTTCGTCGTGTCCCGCGACAAGGCGGCCTACATATACGAAAAGGGTCCCGACACCGTGATAGAATGCGAGGACGGGGATTATTTTTTCAATTTTTTCGACCTTGGAAGGGACTACGGGAAAATTTACAAAGACGTCCTTTCGTTCGGCATCCCGGCGGTGACCGAGGCGGCGAAGACGGCGAGGGGAATAAGAATACTCAACCAGGACGGCGAGGAGACGATGTACTCTTTCATAATATCGCAGAACAACAACATCCCGAGAATCAAAAAAATCATAGAAAGAATCTGTGACGCGCTCGGGGAAAATAGGGAGTTTCTCGGCAGAAAATACCGCGCCTTCCCCACATCCTCCGAGCTCGCAGGAAAGGACGCCGCGTTTTACAGGTCACTCGGCGCGGGCTACAGGGACGAATTTCTCGCGAAAACGGCACTGCGCGTGTCCCGGGAGGGGCTGGGAGGCCTCGACGACCTCGCGACGCCGGAGCTAAAAAAGGAGCTTGCGACGTACCCCGGGATAGGTCCGAAGGTCGCGGACTGCGTCGCGCTTTTCGGCTTTCACAGGACGGACAGTTTCCCAGTGGACACGTGGATGGAAAAAGTGTACAGGGAAGACTTCCACGGAAAACTCACTGACAGAAAGAAAATCAACGAGTACTTCACCGAAGTCTTCGGCAATCTTTCCGGGATTGTGCAGCAATATCTGTTCTACGCGAAAAGAGGTATGTGACCGTGCCGGACTACTTCGCCCACCGCATATTCGCGGAAAACCTGTACGGGCGCCTTCCGGACGAGATAAAGACGCGGATAAATTCCGTGGAGAGATATCTTCTGGGAGCCCAGGGCTGCGACCTGTACTTTTTCTATCGCCTCACGCCGGGCGCGGGAAACAGGATGCACGGGACGGACGCGATGGATCTTTTCACGAAACTCGCCGAAGGTGACACGTCGTATCTTCTCGGATTTTGCACCCACTACGCGCTGGACTCGATGTTCCACCCGGCCGTATACAGATACGCGAAAGTCTTCTATCTCAGACACGCGGCTATCGAGAGCGACCTCGGGACCTTTCTTTCCCGCGTGTACGGCAAAGAAAAGGAGATAAGCGCCGAAGGGGACGACATGAAGGAGGCGGAACGCGTGTATGAGTCCGTGAAACCCGTAATCCGCGGAGTCACTCTCGGGAAAATCGAAAAAACACTCAGACGATTCCGGCGATACGAAACATACCTTTACAGAAAAAGGAAGGACGCGTACAGGTGCAGATATGACTTCGATTCGCTAAAACCCCTCCTTTCCAGGACCGAGGACTTCTGCGTAAAGGTCATGGAGGCCGCTCTGAACGGGGAAACGGAGGGAGATCTCTTTTCCAAAAGCTTCAAGGAGGGGAGACCGTGGTAAAAATACGCAATAGACACTACAAGGAGAACGAAAAATGCCGGACTACTTCGCACACCGCGCCTTCGCGGAAAACGTTTACATACAACTCTCCGACGACGTAAAAAACGCAATAGCGTCAGGAAACAGATACCTTCTCGGCGCGCAGGGATGCGACATCTACTTCTTCTACAGACTTACCTGGGGGAAGAGAAACATCGGATGCATGATGCACGAGACGGACGCGAGGGAACTTTTTACGAAGCTCGCGAAAGGGGATGTATCTTACCTTCTCGGGTTCGCCACCCACTACGCCCTCGACTCCTTCTTCCACCCCTCGGTGTACGGATATGCCGGGACAAACCACAAAAAACACGTCGCTATAGAAAGCGACATGGGCTCGTTCATATCGAAGACGTACGGAAAGGACAAGGTCATTTTCTCCAAAAAAGAAAACACCGCGGAAGCGGAAAAACTGTACGAATCGATTCTGCCGGTCATACCGAAAGCCACGAAAAGAAGGATAAGGCGAACACTCGGATTTTTCTACCTGTACACAAGAAACCTTTACAGAAAAAGAACTTTCCGGTACAAATGTGACTTCGACTTTACGTCCCTCGAAAGCCTCCTTTCCCTGGCGACGGACTTCACCGTAAATCTCGTGACCGCCCTCGCGCACGGCGATCTGGACAAAGCGGACTTTTCGAGAAAGTTCCTGGAAGGCAAGCCCGCCGAATAAGAAAAAAACCGAGGCACCGTAGAAAAAAGGACACCGACAAGGTGCCCGTTTTTTATTGCTTAATTTCACATAGCCTGTCCGCCAGAGAACAAAAGTCGCCGGGGGAAAGCCTCTCACCCCTTATGTCCGCGGCAAAACCGCAGTCCGCGATTATATCCTTCGCGATCTCACGCGTGAGCCCGAACGACTGGACGAGGTTGTTTTCGAGGGTCTTGCGCCTGTTGGCGAACCCCGCCTTCACGCATTTCTTGTACACGGCGGGATCCTTCACGCCGAGCGGACTTTCCATGAAGTCTATCCGGACGAGCGAGCTATCGACGTTCGGCCTCGGATAGAACATCTCCCTTTTCACGCTCTTGACGATGCTGCATTTCGCCCTGAGCGCTATCTGCGCGGTTATCGCGCCGTATTCGGCGGTCCCGGGTTCGGCGGTAAGGCGCCTCGCGACCTCCTCCTGTATCATGACGCAGACCGACGCACATTTTTGAGAGTACTCCACGAACTGCATGATGAGGGGCGTCGTGATGTAGTACGGAAGATTGGCGACTACGACGTAAGGCGGCATCTCTTTTTCAAAGACATCCATGCGAAGTTTCAGAAAGTCCCTGAACACCACCTCGCAGTTTTCCACGCCCGCGAGCGTCATCGAAAGGACCGGTTTGAGCCTTTCGTCTATTTCGTACGCGTAGACGTATTTCGCGGATTTGCACAGTTCTCTCGTGAGCGTGCCGGCCCCGCAGCCTATCTCCACGACGACCGAGTCCTTAGTGACGCCGGCTTTTTGCACGATGTCGGAAAGGAGGTTCCTGTCAGTTATGAAGTTCTGGCCAAGCTTTTTTTTGAACGTGAACCCGTTCGCGATAAGTATGTCTTTGAGATTCAAGTCACTCATGATCTTTTGTGGCGATCGTCACGGTCTTACCCGGGTGGCGCGCCTCGAACTCCTTCACCTTTTCGAGATACGGCTCGCACTTTCCTTCCAGTGCGGCGTCAACGAATTTTTTCCTTGCGACCTTCTTTCTGAAGTAATAGGTCGATGCGAAAATCGCGACGAGGCCCAAAACGATGAAGAAGACGAAGGCGACCATGAGGACGGACGAAACCGCCTCGTCGCTTACGACGAAGTAGGCTATTATGAAGCCCAGCGCCACGACGAACTCGACGACGGCGACTATATCGCATATTATTCTCTTTTTTCTGAACCTCGCGCACTCCGCCTCGTACTCGCCCTCCTGCTTTGCGTAAAGGTCGAGATGCTGCTGCGTTATGCCGAAGTCTTCGAGTTCCGGTTTTTTCATGACAAAATTTCCAATCTCGGACATGGCCTTCAACTGAAGTTGAGAACACCGCACTCGTACGCGAGGCCGAGCACGTCGTCCATGTCCCACAGCTCCGTCGCGACGTGCTTTCTTGCGGCGCGTTTTTTCAGCGATTTCGCGGCTTTGCCGTATTTGTCGAACGCGTATCCGCGCACGCTTATGTATATGACCCATCTCACGGGAACACGGTAACCGGGCACAGCGTCGGTGAACTTTTCCACGTCCGCCGTCGTAACCCCGTCAGAGGATTTGACGCATTGAACGAGGGCGTTCTCGCCGTCCAGCGAGAGAATCGTGTACGCGCATGCGGCGAAGTCCGGACACGGGAACGGACTGACATCATCGGGTCTGAACGACGGGTCACTCCCGTATCCGTCTCTTTTAAGAAGCTTCGCCACGTGGCCTACGAACTCCTCGGCGGAAAATCCTTCCCAGTACGCGACGTTCATCCTACGAACATAATCGACGTATCCGCATCTCGCCTCTATGTACGGCGCACACCTTCTCGCAAGCTCGCGGTCGTAATATGCCGGTTTTTTTCGCATAACGGGGTCCGGCACCATGCCTCTGATGTTCAGCACGGCGATCAAGAGACAAACCGTGGCGCCAATAAAGAAAATCACCCCTCCTATGTAGGCCGACGCGCCCTCCCCCCGGTACAGCACGGCGATTGCGACGCTCGCCGCGTAGAACGCCGCCGCGGCGATCCATATGACCACATGGAAAAGACGGGCGTTCCGCCTGTTTGCAGCCGACACCTTGGCCTCCTGCCACTCATAGACTGAAAGTTCTTCCTCGGTTATGTAAAAATCACTGCACAGGGGCTTGATCATAAAGCTATTTCAAACGCGATTCTTTTCGACCCGTCTCTCATGAGCGTGACGGTGCCGCACATCACGGCTCCGCAACTCGTAAGAAGCGAAAGCATTGGGAGATTCTTCTCGTGCGTGTCGAGGCGTAGACTCTTTCTCCCTCGCTCGCGGGCGATTTCCGGGGCTGCCTTCGTCAGAGCGAACTTCGCCGCACCCTGTCCTCTGTATTTCTCCGCCACGGCGTGCCGATGGACGGCGAGATAGCTTCCGTCCGTCAGCCACTTCCCGTCTATCGTATCGTAGTTGTCGTCGTGGTTCACTACGGAGAACACCTCGGCAATCTCGTCCCGGCACGTGACGACGTATATTATGCCGCCGTATATACCGCCTCTTATGTCGTCCTCCGCGGGAAATCCTTTCACCCACTGCGGGTTTCCGTTTTTTTCCATGTACTCCTGCGCGTTCACGTAAATGTCCATGATCGCGGAAAGATCCTCTATTCTTGCCTGCCGATAAGAAAAATCCATATTCTAAAGTCCGAGAAATTCGATTATTATGCTGTTCTGAACGTAAAGATATTCGTCCTTTATCCTGACGTTCCCGCTCGTCACGTCCAGAAAATTTCCGTATCTTTGAAGGCTCTTTTCGTATTCCGTGAAAAAGTCCTCGCCGAACTCCGAGCCGTATTCGTCAACGTCTATGCCGTGCGCGGTTCTGAGGGCAAGCATCACGTATTCGTCCTTTTTGTCCTGTCCCTCTATCTTTTCACGGGAGATTTCGGCGAGATGCCCCGTCATTATGCACTTGTAGTATTCGTCGAGGTCCTGTGTGTTGGTAAACCGCTCGTCTTTTATGTGCGAGGACGCTGCGACGCCTAGTCCTATGTACTCGCCCCGTCTCCAGTAATTCATGTTGTGCCGGCTCTCGTAGCCAGGAATCGCGAAGTTCGACACCTCGTACCTCTCGAAACCAAGTTCTCTGAGTTTCTCGTATCCCGCGTCGTACATCTCCCTCACCTCGTCGCCGTCGGGAAGCTCGCCGTTTAGATAGTCCGTGTATATGGGCGTCCCCTCCTCGGGGGTGAGGGCGTACATGGATATGTGTTTGGCCCCGAAAGACGTCGCGACCGATATGGTCTCCTCGACGTTCTCCGCGGTCTGACCTTTAAGCCCTATCATCACGTCGACGGAGTAATTCTCGCCAGAAAGAAGCCTTGCACACGCCACGAAGTCCGCGACGGTTTCGTTCCTTCCCATGTCCTCGAGCTGCGCATCTATCGCCGACTGGAGCCCCACCGAGAAGCGGTTCACGCCGAAGGTCTTGTAGAGCTTTATCTTCTCCGCGTCCGCGCTCGCGGGGTTCATCTCAATAGTTATCTCGGCGTCCGGGATAACGTTGAAGTGTTTTTTGACGGCCCCCAAAACGAGGCCTATGTGCACGGGGTCTAAAGCGGAAGGCGTTCCCCCGCCTATGTACACCGTGTCGAAAACGTAACCTTTGAGCTCATCCGCCCTTTTTACAATCTCGTCTATTACGCAGGTCACGTACGAAAGCGACAGCGAAAGTTTGTCGGGGTACGAGACGAAGTCGCAGTACCTGCACTTGGACCTGCAAAAAGGTATGTGAACGTATATTCCCGGCATAGCGTCCTCCGCCGCAATCTCTGTCCGACCGGTCCGGGACGGTGTCCCGCACTCAAATCTTTTGGGCATATTCCGAGGTTCAATCCCTGTTGGTCTTAAGGATTGTCATGAAGACCTCGCTCGGGACGTCCACGCTGCCTATGCGGCGCATCCTCTTTTTGCCCTCTTTCTGCTTTTCCAGAAGCTTTTTCTTACGCGTGATGTCCCCGCCGTAGCACTTGGCGAGCACGTCCTTTCTCACGGCCTTGACGGTCTCCCTGGCGATTATCTTCGTGCCGATGGCCGCCTGCACGGGGACCTCGAAAAGCTGTCTGGGTATAGCCTCCTTGAGGTTCTCGCAAAGCGTCCTACCTCTCTTGTAGGCCGAGTCCTCGTGAACTATCATGGAGAGCGCGTCGCAGACCTCGCCGTTTAAGAGTATGTCGAGCTTGACGAGTTTCGCCTGCTCGTATCCTTCCAGCTCGTAGTCGAAGCTCGCGTACCCCTTGGTCCGCGACTTTATGCTGTCGAAAAAGTCGTATATTATCTCGTTTAAGGGGAGTCTGTACTCGAGCTGAACCCTGTTTGGGTCGAGATAGGTCATCTGCAAAAAGACGCCCCTTTTGTCGCTGCAAAGGTCCATTATGGGTCCGAGATAGTCGGGCGGGGAGTATATGTCGGCCTTGACTATGGGTTCCTCCATGTATGATATTTCGGACTGCGGGGGAAGGTGCGACGGGTTGTCCACGAAGATCTCCGTGCCGTCCGTCTTCCTGACCCTGTAACTGACGGAGGGCGCCGTCGTGATTATCTCAAGTCCGAACTCCCTCTCGATCCTCTCCTGGATTATCTCCATGTGCAGAAGTCCCAAAAAACCGCATCTGAAGCCGAAGCCCAGAGCCACGGACGAGTCCGGCTCAAAGACCAGCGACGCGTCGTTGAGCTGGAGCTTCGCGAGGGCGTCCTTGAGGTCGGAAAACCGGCTCCCGTCCAGGGGGTATATTCCGCAGAAGACGACGCTCTGCACTTTTTTGTACCCGGGAAGCGGCTCCGGAGCGGGACGCGACGCCGAAGTGACCGTGTCGCCCACCGCGACGTCCCTTATGTCCTTTATGGAGGCCGCTATGTATCCGACCTCTCCCGCGAAAAGCCCCTTCTTGGCCTGAAGGCCCGGGGAGAATATCCCGACCTCCGTCACCTCAAAGACTTTTTCCGACATGAACGTCTTTATTTTGTCCCCGACGTCCACGGAGCCGTCCTTCACCCGTACGAAGAGTATGACTCCCTTGTAGTTGTCGTAATAGCTGTCGAAGATGAGCGCCTTGAGGGGCGCGTCCGCGTCCCCGAAGGGCGCGGGAAAGTACTTCACGATGTCCTCTAGGACCTCTTTTATGTTTATGCCCTCTTTGGCGGACACGAGCGGCGCGTAGGACGCGTCGAGCCCTATGACGTCCTCTATCTCCTTTTTTACCTCCTCGGGACGCGCCGAGGCGAGGTCTATCTTGTTTATTACGGGGAGTATCTCGAGGTTGTTCTCGAGCGCGAGATAGACGTTGGCGAGCGTCTGCGCCTCTATCCCCTGGGTGGCGTCCACGACGAGGATCGCACCCTCGCAAGCCGCGAGGGACCTCGACACCTCGTAGGTGAAGTCGACGTGTCCCGGCGTGTCTATGAGGTTGAACGTGTACTCCTCGCCGTCCTCCGCGGTGTAAAACATCCTCACGGGGGCGAGCTTTATTGTTATTCCTCTCTCCCTCTCTATGTCCATGGTGTCGAGGAGCTGCTCCTCCATGTCCCTTTCCGAGACCTGCCCGGTCATCTCTATGAGCCTGTCCGCGAGCGTGCTCTTGCCGTGGTCTATGTGGGCTATTATGCAAAAATTACGGATGTTTTTGTTCATACGCCAATTATACCTTT
>JAJQAK010000067.1:9313-11021 GCA_021203845.1 Clostridia bacterium
CTCGACCCCGTTCCCGATGAGGTAGCATACGGCCAGATTGTACTGAGCCCTTTCATCTCCCTGTTCCGCGGCCCTTTCGTACCAGTATACGGCGTCTTCAAAGTTCACGTCCATGCCCGTCCCGAGGCTGCAACACGTGCCGAGCTCGTACTGTGCGAGGAAGAATCCCTCCTGCGCCGACTTCGTGAACCACATCATCGCCATCTCCTCATCGCGCTCGACGCCCGTTCCGTGCAGAAAGCAGACCCCGAGAAAATGCTGCGCCTCCGCGCAGTCGTCTCTCGCGGCATCCTTTAAAAGCTCGAACCCCTTCTTCTCGTCTTTTTCGACGCCGTCTCCGTAGATGAACGAAAACGCCGTCCTCACCCTGCCATCCCGCATCTTGTAATCTTTTACAGACATTACATTATCCCCCGGCTGTCGCGGCCGTAAATCGCCGACACCGTCAATTCTACCATAAACGCGCGGAAAAGAAAAACACATACGCGCCCGTAAAAAAACGCCCGGGAAATTCCCGGGTGCCGAAGCTATACTGTTGAAACCTGTCCGAACGCGTACCGTCCGTACGCCGCGCTGCGGCGTCTGACGATTTTCGTAAGGCGCAAGGCCCTGCACAAAATCGCGACCTCCTGCGACACCATCATCCGTATAAAGAACTCTTCCTGAAATTTTCCGCGTGACATCGCGCCGCCTCCTAGCTTAAGAATCCTGCGACCGGGTTGTGGTCGAACAGCCACTCGAGACGCATGAACCCGCCGTCCAGCCAGTTGTAGAAACTCTCCGCGGTGCTGCCGCCTATCCAATAAATTATCTGGAAGACTATCAGCACGAGCGCGATTATCGTCGCGACCCAGAAGATGAAGCCGAGAGTCTTGTTGAGCACCCTGCACACGATGTTTTTCGACTCGAAGATCCCGGAAAGGAGCTTCACCACGAGCCATCTTATCAGCGACACCACGATGAAAAGAACAATCGCGAGTATCGTGTAGTTAAGCCAGTTCATGCTCGAGATCTTCATGAACGAGTTCTGGATGAATCCCCACCCGGACACCCATCCGAAGATGAAATAGCACACGATTATCGAGAATATCGTCCCGAAAATCAGTCCCTTGCAGAAAAATTTGATCCACCTCGAAAATCCGAGCACTATGCCCAGGATCGCGAATATGACCAATAGCGCGAGCGCTATTCCGTCGGCAGCATTCATTTTCAAATCACTCCCTGTTTTGTTTTACGGTTAAGATTATACACTTCGTTCGCCGTTTTGTTGTCAACCCGCGGTTGACAAAAGATTTTAAAGCAGCCTTAAACTTTTTCCTTTCCCACGGACAGACCGGGTTCACGGTCCCTCCACGCAAAATCCGACGGCAATTATACCGCCGGAGTTTTTTTTGCGAGGTTAAAATAAATGCATGCGCCGTCATTTTTTTATGTACGCGGGGTTGAGTACGCCGACGTACGGGAGCGATCTGTATTCGCCGTCGTAATCGAGTCCGTAACCTATGACGAATGCGTCCGGGATGGTGAAGCAGCAGTAGTCAGCAGCGACGTCCACCTCGCGCCTTTCGGGCTTGTCCAGAAGCGCCGCGCACTTCACGGACTTCGCGCCCTCCTTGTAGAGTATCTCGGTGAGGCTCTTGAGGGTGTACCCCGTGTCTATTATGTCCTCCGCGATGAGAACGTCCTTGCCTTTGACGTCGCAGCCTAT
>JAJQAK010000067.1:11121-16001 GCA_021203845.1 Clostridia bacterium
CTCCCGTTCCAGCCCCAGTTGGGCACCTCGCTGTACGTGACGTACACGTTTTTGCCGTCTATTCCGTACGCCTTGAAGATGTTGCAGATCTCGGCGGTCATCTTCTCGTAGTTTGAGGAAGACGACTTCCCGAAAAGACTCACGGACACGAACGCCGCGGCGTCGGGTTTGTTTCCGCCCATGTAGAGCGTGTAGCCGTCCTCAATCCCCACCATGAGGTAGAACTCGGGCTTGCCGATAATTCCGACGGCCTTGCCGAGCTTTGACTTTATTTCGTCCATCTGGGCGCCGTCGAGCTTCTTGCTGACTTTACAATCGATATAGGGCATGACAGTACTCCTTTCAAATGTTTTTATAGTCGCAGCATATGATGCTGTACGGATTCACGGTTTCCGGGGTTATGGAGACATAGTCGGAAATCTCCACCCCGCCGACAATCAGGACTCTGTTTCCCTCCGCGACGAGCGGGATTCTCTTTCTGAGCCTCAAGGGTATCTTTTTGTTCGTGAAGTAGGCCGCGAGGTTCTTGGTTCCGCCCCCGAACTTGGTAAAAACGTCCCCTTCCCGCATGAATCTCACGACGGCTCCGTCCGGAATCTGGTCCATGTCGAACCGAAGCTCGAGGATGCTGTCGGGGAACGGGTCAACCTCCCCCCTCACGTCCGCCTCGACGGATTCCAGTCTGTAGGACTTTCTCCACGGCTTTATGTAACACAGTTCATTATAGTATGATTTTTGCCCCACCGCAAGCATAAAAGGCACGTCTTCGCAGTCTCGTGCCTCCTCGCGGCATATCGCGAGCCTGTTCTTTTCCTTGTACGCGCAAAGGCCGGAGAAACGGAAGGTTTTCCCGACTTCGAAGTTTTGAAGGCCGTACAGAAGGTACAGCGTCGTCATCGTGTAGTCCTTTATGCGCAACCTTTCAAAGACGATAATCGCGGCGCGCGTGAAAAGCGTCCTGTTGCGGCAGAGGTCTATCGTGTACCCGCCGGGCGTGTCGCTCACGAGCCGCTGCGCGTCAAAGCTCAAGTCGTTTTCGGTGGAGTTGACTATGCTCGTGAACCTCAAAAGCGCGGCCGTCGCGCCGGGGACGGCTTCCTCCAGGGCGGGGATTACGCCGTGGCGTATCTTGTTTCTCGTGTACATGTCAGTGGAATTGGTCTCGTCCTCCACGTACGGCACGTCATGGGCCAAAGCGTACTCGTCTATGTCCTTTTGCGACCACTCTATAATGGGACGAATGAGGTTAACCACGCCGAGAGATTTCCTCCTGCCCTCGTCGTCCGTCCCGTACACGGGCACCCTGTCGTCGTGTATGCCGCGCGCGCCGTTGAGTCCGGACCCCCTCGCCAGGTTGAAAAGAAGCGTCTCCGCGTTGTCCTCCAGATGGTGCGCGGTCGCTATGCAGGCAAAAGACGCGCACATGCGGTTTTGCGCGTCCAAATAGCACGTAAGGCGCCACTCCCTCGCGGCCTCCTCGCCCCGAAACGGCTCGACCCCGTCGTACGCATACGAAAAACACCTTATGCCGCGCTCTTCGCAGTATTTCGCGACGAACGCCGAATCGTCGGCGGACGTCGGCCGTATCCGGTGGTCGCAGTTCATCGCGAAGACCTTTACGCCGTAGGAAGGTGCGGCGGCGCACAGGGCGTGAAGAAGCGTCATGGAGTCCTTCCCGCCCGAAACGGCGACGCATATGTGACTGTCCCTATAGTGCTCCAAATCGAGTTCCATACCGAAATTATACTCCCTTAAGGAAAAAACACAAAACAGAAAGGCGCATCGTCGCACCTCGTCTTCAGTCCGTGCAGGTTGCCGCCGAAACCCTGAGCCCGTGATAAACTGCACAGGGCCTCCCCGCCGCAGGCGAGCACTCCTCCGCAATGAATATGTCCGCCTCTCTCGATATCGGGAAATACTCCGTCCAGTCCACGGGCACGTCGTGACAATTTCCGTCGCCGCCGCGCATTGCGACGTAGTCGCACCTGCCTTCCCCGTAATGTCCGCTCGCCGTGACTCTTACAAGGTCCCCGTCCGCCCTCTTTTCCAAAAGTTTCGTCTTGACCACGCACCGGGTGCCGAGCGGCACGGGCGCGAGAAACCCGCGTCCCTCGCCTTCCAAAAATTTTTCCGCCATGACCTCGTGCTCGATTTCGGTGAAGTTTCCGGGAGCGCGGACATCGGTCTCGTCGTACTCCGGACAACCCTCCGTGTACGCGGGAATCGCGAAAATCGGCGCGAAACCGAAATAGAACCTTCTGAAATAATCGGCGTTTTTCGCCGCGAAAACGGAGGCCGCCCTGTCGTAGTCCATGGACATCAGTCCTCTCCCTTCGGTGTGCATTTTCCACCCCTGCATGTGCTCGGCACGCACCGCAACGCATTTTCCTTTCTTTATGAACGAAAAATCGTCGCCGAAGCCCTCTTCTGACGTGAGAAGACGCGACATATTCTCCTTAGCATCGTCCGTGAAAAGCTTTTGAAACCCCTCCACGCTCGTCACATTGCGGGCATGAAATAGCTCCTCGAAAGAGGGCGGGACGTTTTCCGTCTCGGACGGCGCATCTTTTTTCTTCCTGCCCCGCGTCTTCTTCTTTCCACAGGAAACTCCCGGATGTCTTTCGAAGGAAAGATCCGTCGAATCTTTGCGGCCAAAGTGGAGGGTGGTCTCTGTCTTATATTCCGGGAATGGCTTCACGACCGACGCGCGCAAAGTCTCCGACTCATAGTCCGTGACGTCGTTCCCGTTTGAGTCCCTGTGATGTTCCTCCCAGTTGATCGTCTTAAAGCCGAAATACTCCTTCGCCCCCGGCCGGAAGCTTAAAACCTCCGTGAAAACGAAGGGATTCCCGAGGCAGATCCCCGACAGCGTGTCGGTCACGCAGGAGTTTTCCCCACAGGGTACGGCGAAGCCGCAGTCCGAAAGATGCGCGTATGTCGAGACCGAAAGATTGGGCTCGAACGTTATTATGCCGGGAAAGGTTCTTTTGAGAAGTTCAATTTCCGTGTCGTCCGAAAAAAGTTCGTTGAGAGGTCTCATCTCTTCCCACGCCTCGGACTCGAGCTTTTTGCAAATCTTTTCGCGGTGCGACAGCTCGCCCGCAAGCTCCCTTATCCTAGGGTTGGTTTTCACGGACAGTATGACGGCGCCCGAAACCAGCGCCGCGGCACCCGCCGAGGGGAATATGGCGGCGAGCGCGACGGACGCGCCTTTCGAAACCGCCGCGGCTATGAAGTATATCCCGAGACCGAAAAGGACGACGCCCAAAGCTATGAGGACGACAAGAAAGACACGGAGCGCCTTTTTGCCCTTGAGAATTTTGGCGACGAGGTCTCTTCGCTCCGTCTCCTCTTTGTGCCTTTTGACTGTCGCACGGTTTTTTTCTATGTCCACGCCGGACCTTTCTACGAGCCTCCCGAAAAAGCCGTCGACGATGTCGCGGTGCTTTTTTTCGTAATATGCGTACGCGTCTTTGCTTCCGAGCTTCGGCGCGTCTTCCGCGGCGCCCAGTGTCACGTATCCGTCGCCATCCGTCATGGTCTCTCCCCCGCTTTTGGATTTCCCGTATTGATTTTAGCACCTGCCGCGGAAGGGTTCAACCGCAAAATGGGAATCTTCCGAAAACGCGGCAAAAAAGAATACCCTCGTCTCGCAAGGGTATGTGTCTGGTGATCCGTGCGGGAATTGAACCCACGTTACCAGCGTGAAGGGCTGGTGTCTTAACCTCTTGACCAACGGACCGTTAAGGCTTCGCGCCTTAACTGGTAGCGACGAGTGGATTCGAACCACCGGCCTGCCGGGTATGAACCGGCCGCTATAGACCAACTAAGCTACGTCGCCATAATGCCGAAAAACGGCATATATAAAAAATGGTTGCGGGGGTGGGATTCGAACCACACGACCTCCGGGTTATGAGCCCGACGAGCTACCTGGCTGCTCTACCCCGCGATAAAGTCTTACGGCATTGCCAAAAGCTTTATTATCTTAACTTAAAGACATAAGTCTTGTCAATCTTTTTTTGTCATGTTTCGTAGCCGACTCCGTTATTGGGGACTCTGGAATATTTCCGCAAATTGTGGAAAATTCTGAAGATAAGAAAAATCAACCTCGGGCCGAGTCGGAATTGATGTGTATACCGTGGGGGCACCATAGGTGCATCATCGACAAATGCAGCGATAACATCGACAAGGCTCTGTTTTACGTGCACAAGACGATTGAACACAACTGGTCGCGCAACATTCTGCTGAATATGCTCGACACAAACTTATACGAGCGACAGGGGAAGGCGATTACAAACTACGTTCAATCACTGCCTGCACCTCAAGGAGAACTTGCGCAAGAAATTACAAGGGATCCTTATAACTTTGATTTTCTGTCCATCACAGAGAAATATAACGAAAAAGAGCTGAAGGACGCCCTTCAAGACAACATAGTAAACTTCCTTATGGAGTTGGGAAACGGTTTCGCGTTTATGGGCAGAGAGTACCGACTGACAATCGGAGACACGGAAAATTTTCTCGACCTACTGTTTTACAACACAAAACTGCACTGCCATGTGGTGGTTGACGTCAAGGTGGAGAAATTCAAACCGGAACATATCGGCCAACTTGGGACCTACGTGTCCGCCGTGAATCATATTCTTAAAGGACCCGACGACAATCCCACAATCGGTCTATTGATTTGCAAGGAGAAGGACAACGTGCTGGCGCAATATTCGCTTGAAGCATCGAATGAGCCTATCGGGATTTCCGAATATGAATTGTCTAAGTTATATCCCGCGGATTTCAAGGGTACACTTCCTTCGATAGATGATATAGAGCATCAGTTAAAATAGCAAATATGTGACAAATGCTGTGGGAATTTTCAGATTCCCAATTCT
>JAJQAK010000089.1 GCA_021203845.1 Clostridia bacterium
TTGACGAGGTCGCCCGGAAAAGTCGTGCGCACGTCGAGAACGAATTTCTCTTTCGCGAAAATGCGGAGCAGCGCGTCGTGGAGCCCGTCCACGTTCAACTTGATATAGGAAAGAAGATTATCAAAAGCCTCCGTTCCGGTCCAGTAATTGTCAAGTCTGTTTTCGCTCAGCGCGCTGACCACCGAGTTGGGATTATATATGTCGAGTCCGTCCAGACTGTACCCGTCGTACCAGTCCTTTATGTTCTGTTTCGTGAACTTTGAGCCGGCACAAAGTTTCCCCACTTCCTCTTCCGTAAATCCTATAAATTCTTTGACGGAACCGGGGCTGAGCATCGTGTATTCTTTGAACATGTTGAGTGCGGATTCCGTGCAATATTTTTTGATGGGGAGGATCCCGGTCATATACGCAAAAGCGACGAAGTCGTTCCCCTTAAAAAGCCCCTGTAAAAATCGCAGATACGCCGTCTGTCCGTCCGCGTCGTTTTTGCTTATGCGGAACGGGGCGTCCCACTCGTCGATTACAAAAATAAATCCCCTGCTGTATTTTGAGTGTATCGCGTCAAGATACAGAACAAGATCGTCGCGAACGACAGAAATTCTAGGATATGCCTGTTTGACCTCGAACAAAATATCGTTCTTCAGGATTTCAACGGCTTCGCTCGTACTCACCGACGGATTTAACGAAACAAGAAATCCTGCAACGTCTATGTGTATAACGTCGTATTTGTTGAGGTGTCTCTTGAACGTCGGGGTTTTCGCTATTTTCAGCTTCGCAAATAGCTTACGCGATTTACACCCACGGCTGTAATACGCCGTAAGCATATCAGCGGCATAAGATTTTCCGAATCTCCTTGGCCGGCTGACACAGAGATATCTGTCATCGTTATTCTCCATGCGATTGTTGAGCAGTTCAATCAGTCCACTTTTGTCGACATAATATGGGTTTTTAAGATGATTTTTTAATTCATTGTTTCCAGGATTCAGGTATTTCCCCATGTTTTGACTCCTTCTCACATGAAAACATACGTTCTCTTACGTTACGAGTATAGCACACTATTTTGTAGGTTTCAAGTCCGTTTGAACGTATCGCCGTGTCATGAAACGCCAGCACGACACACCATTCGTTTCGTCTCAAAACATTAAGGCACGTCCGCGTCGATTTATTGTCATCCGCCGTCGTCTGACACATTCAAAAAAATCCGTCCCCGGTCGAAGTCCGCCGTCACTTTTGCAGGTCAGTTGCTTCGTATCCGTGCGCCTTCGTTTGCTTTGCGATGATTTCCCGTATCTCCCTGTTGGGAATCTTTACGTCGTAGCACTCGTTGTGGTATCCGCGGTAAATCTTTTTGACCCGCGTAAGGTACCCCGACATGAAAAGGAATTGAAAATAATCTGTGTATCTTCTGTCCCCGAGTCTGCCGAAGTGACAGCTTTCGTCCAGGCAGCACGACTCGCTTTCCCCGTTCAGAAATCTTGCCAGCGTTTCTCTGTCGTAATCGTTTCCGAAAGAAAGAAGCCTGTCCAAAGCCTCGCTCGTATAAAACTCGTCGCGGTACGGCTCCGCCCTGCAGCCGTTTTTGAGATATCTTATTACGGAGTCCGGGTTGAAAAGCTCGACGAATTTTTCGTCCCGGGTTTCCATGAAGTACCCGCCATACCAGTTTCTCACCTCATCGTATTTATCCTCGGCACAGTGTCTTTTGAGAATCCCCCTCACTTCCTCTTCCGTGAATCCGAACCCGTCCGCATAATCGCGGGATACGAGGGTGTCCGGCAAGACGTTGTTAAATCCGGAAATATCATCGGCGAGAACCGTGTAGAACTCGCCCATAATGAGTCCCGCCTCAATGAAATTGTTCCCCTTCATCGACGAAGAATACATACATTCAAAAAAAATGAACGCCTTTTCGTAGTATCCGTGTTTTAGTCCGGCGAGGAGAGGCACTTCAAAACCGTCCACCAAAATGAGGGGCCTTACCTTGTCACAGCCGTAAAGAAGTCTCGTAAGAAGTTCCACCGATTCCTCCGGAAATTCCGATTTCTTCTCTACGACCTCCCTGTATCTCTTGCCCCAGAACTCGTCCATCGTTCCATTTTTTGCAAGTTCCGTATGGCGCAGAAACTCGGCCGACATCTTCTCCGCAAACCTTTCCCGCATCTCTTCGTACGTCTCGAACGAGAGGTCCGTGAGGTCCACGTACACCACGGGGTACTTCCCCTGTTCCGACGTGTACTTTTCCCCGCAACTCCAGATGGCGAGGTCTTTGAAGTAAACGGACGTGTCCTCCTCCGTCTTTTCAAAGAAGGTCTTCACCATGGAAAGCGTCAGCGTCTTTCCGAAGCCCCTAGGCCTCGTTATGAGTATAGGCGGATCAAAAAAGTCGTTGTCGATAAGCTCCTTTATGAAAAACGTCTTGTCCACAAAGTACGGGTCACTCACCGCTTCTTTGAAATCCTCCGTGAAAGAAGGCTCGTAATTTTCTCTTCTGCACATATTTCTTTCTCCCTCGGCAATATGATTTATCTTCGCCGCCCGAAACCTTTTCAGTACGGGAAAATTTCATAACAAAAGTATACCACGGAAAGATTTGCCGCACAATAATTTTGCGAAAAAACATGATACTCTTTTACTAATTATTTTTTCTGTGATCTGAAAGTCTGACACAATTTATCAATATTGTTGACAATACACTTCCAAACGCAGTCTCGAAGGTAGCGGAGCGGACATTACGAACAGGATTTTTAGACAAAACGTACGCGCAAAAAAAGGGCGGAACCGCCGTCCTGGCCCGCCCGATGATTCCTTTAAGTTTCTATACCCGATATTTTCGGATCTCGCAAATATGCACGACCTTCGCTTCCGTGTCAAGTCCCGCGTCGTTGCCGACGGACACGTCCCCGTCACTTTCCTCCGCCGCCGTTGCGTATTCTTTCGCGATGGCCTTCCTTTCCTCCGGCGTCACTTTTTTGAAGTCCAGTCCCACGTGTATGACGTCGCCGTGATACTTCCTGTACTCGAAGTAGTCGTCGTATCCTTTTTCTTCTATCTGGTCCGCGGCTTCTTTCGCGGATTTCTGATTTTTGAGCTCTATTATGACCCCCGGAAGATACGTTTCCCCGGCTCTCGCCTTCAAAAGATTGGGATAGAAAAGGTAGTCGGCCCTTTTTAGCCATCTCGTCGGAGCCTCGCGCACGACGTCGTAGTAGTCTTCGGCAACCATGTACGAGTGATATACGAAGTTTCCGAAATCGTTCTCTCCCGTATAACCTAACATTTTGGTGAACTCGGCAAAAAGTTTTCCGAGCATTGTGGCGACGCCTTTCGCGTTCATGGAAAGCGTTTCGTCGAGAAGTTTCTTGGTGTAATCGTAATACGTGGCGACGATTGAAGGGCCCATCTTGCTCACGGCGTCCTCGAACTGAATCCTGACCTCGTAATTGGGAA
>JAJQAK010000168.1 GCA_021203845.1 Clostridia bacterium
CGCTTATATCGCCCTCTATCGCCTTCTTGTCGGTTGACGTGAGATAATCGTCCTCAATCGCTTTCACGCGCGCGTCGAGCTTTTCGTCCGCGTCCGCTCTCGCTTTTTTCTCGGCTTGCAAAGACTCTTCGAGAACTTCCGTCCGGTCACAAAGCCCCGTGTCCTCGGCGTACAAGGTTTCGTTGACTTTCTTTCTGTCCTCATCGAGCGAATGGAGCTTGCTCGGCAAATCACCGTAGTCTTTCCCCAGCACCACCTGAACGGTCTTTTCGAGCGTGTCCATGCGCCCGTCCATTGTGCCCACAACCCGCTCGTCTTCTTCGACGCGCGCCGTGAGGTCGTCCGAGAGCTCCTTCGTCTCCGCGAGAGCTTTCTCGGAGTTTTCCAAAGCCTCCTTTGAACGCGCTGCCGTCTCTTTCATGCCGTCAAGCTCCGTCAAAGCGTCCTTCACCTCGCAAAGCAGCGCGCAAAGCACGTTCTCCGTGCCGTCGCTTGAAACGTCCGCGTCCGTCACCTCCTGACCTTCAACCATGATTGTGAACGTGAGCGTCGTCAAAACGGAGTTCCCGCTTATGAGGGAGACCGACATTTTCGTTTCTCCCGCCACAGCGAGCGCGAAATGCGGAAGCACGATTTTCACCGTGTCGCCGTCCGTCTCGCCGTAAAACTGCGACGCGATTTCGTCCGCGCGCTTGATGTTCAAAACGACCGTCTCGACGTCCGCAAGGTCAAGCGCGTCCCCGCCGTTCACAATCGCGATGTCCAGCTCGTGCGAGTTTTGGTCGCCCTGTTTCGCCCTGAACACGCCCTTGCCGTTGTAAGTCGCCACGTCGAGCGTCAATTCATGTTTTATCATTTTCCAGCACCTCAATACGTTTTTCGAGTTGTTTTATTTTTGCCACGCACAAGGCTATAAAATCGTTGTAACAAAGCCCCTTCACCTCGCCCTCTCGGTATCCTGCGAAGTCGTCGTCCGTCAGTCCCACGGCGTCCATGGCGGCTTTCACGTCCTGCGCGATGAAGCCCGTATGTTTGCCCCCGCCTTTCGCTTTGTCGATGTATTCAAACGATACGGGCTCCAAATTATCAAACAATTCAGTGTATTTTTCACTTAACGGCGCAATGTCTTTTTTAACCAATTTGTCGGATGAACTTAAATATGAACCGTTTACCATACCCGATATTGTGACGTCCGCCATTATCGACAAGAGACCGTTGTTTGATGTGTATGTGTATGTATACGTATCGGGAGTAAAAGTAAAACTGTCATATAAGCAATAAGTACCATTATCGAGTTGCACTCTCTGCGGTATCTGAAATTCCGTAAAGCCCGTACTGTGGCTATTCCCCGAACAGTTTATAGATGTGTTATAAGTTTTCGTTGCTGTATATGAGTTCAGTTCTTTATATCCCTTATATGTTACCGTCACTGTCACGGGATAATGTTCTGATTTTCTCACCGTGCCTTCGATAACCGCTGAAATTGAAAGATTTATCCAATACTCACCTACCGCGTTTATTACCAATTCGCCCGTTATGGGATAATCAGCTGAATATGTCGTTCCGTTCGTGCCTCCGCCGGTTATGGTTGTTATCGTCGCATTCGGCGTTATTAAATTCTGTGTTTCGATGTTGCCGTATGCGTCTATCACCGTACCAACGGCGTAATCACTGTCAGGGTCATAAGAATACAAACCTCCGTTTTGTATGTAAAAATTTCCGATTTCGCCCATGACCGCGTAAATCGTTCCATTTACCACAACCTCGCCATCCGCGGTCGCGTAAAATTTTCCGTCGCCTACGCCTATGCCGTCCGTACCGAGATAAACCGCTTTAACGTCATCGTCATAATATTGCTTATATGTTTTTTCGTCTAAATATTCACTTTCGCCTGCCGAAGCAAGACAACTGACGTAATGATGTATCTTATATGTGTCAAGCGGATTGCCGTCCGTGTCCGTCACTCCCGAAAAAGAGAAATTTGTATAAACATGATAAGAAGTATTTAAGGTACTGAAAAAACCAACAAGTTCATCTTCGCTTGTAACTTCCCTTTCGCCGGCACGAAGTGTCAAAGAAAACGTATATGTACCAAGAGATGTGCTTTCACTTCCCGCCGTTATGCCTGCAAATCCATATTCAAGCAGTATTTTTATTACAATGTCATCTTCAAAAACATCATACTCGTTTTTGAGTTTCGCCGAGGCTGTGCCAAAAATTGTCCCCGAAAGAAGTCCTACAATCATTCCATATTCAATATTTACATCCACATTAACATCGAAAAAATCACCATTGATTTCAAATTCTTCATAATCGTCCCTCTGTCCGATTTCAAAACCCGCTATGTTTCCGCCCGTCGCCGTAAAATATCCATAAGTGTTGAGCGTGAAGTATTCCGTTTTAATCGTCATACCCTCACTCGTTATCGAAACACCGCTCGCAAGCGTTCCGTCATCGTTGAGTATGCCCGTATAAAACGAACCGTCTATCGCGAGAGAATGAACGTCGATATAGTCAGCCGAAAGATTGTTGACAAGCAGGTAATTAAGTATCGCGTTGCCGTCCGAACTGATATCATAGGTGTATGGTTGATTCTCCCACGTTTCTTCGTCTACATAATCGCCGTTACTGTTTTTTTTGCGCACCTTCCAAGCAAAGCCAGCGGAAGAGAACATATACAAAACCGTGCTTTCCGCTATCATCGGGGCGTCGTGAAGATAATAAATCGTCCCGCCGTCCGTTGTGTCGGTCGTCACATAAAGCCCCACGGCATTAGTCAAAGCCTCCGCCAAGCCACTTTCCGCTATTTCCAAATTGTCAATATAGTTATATATTGTGCGTATTTCTTGCTGAATATGATTATCTGTATATATCGTTGAACGCGTTTTGTTTGGCGTATAGTACTTCGACTGCGTTTCCGTCTGGTACACCGCCTCGATGTCCGTTCCGCCGTTGAACGTCACCGTCGCCTCCATGACGTACGAGACCCACTCATTTCCGCCTTTTTGGTATTTCACCGTGTCCATGGGCGTTAAATACGGAGCGGGCAAAATTTTCGTCGAATATCCACGATAAACAAAATATCCGTCATTGATAAGAATCTTGTTCGCCACATTATTGAGCATTGACTGAATAGTATTATAATTATCGTCATGCACGGTTATAAGGGCGTTGTCCGAGATGTCAAACGAGTTAGAATCATTGCCTGCCACAAGGTCTTTATCGTTGTCTGACCAAACCACGCCCGTTATTATCGTGTCTTTCTCATACACGTCCGCGCCGTCATAACGTTTGGAAGGTGTCGAGATGTACTCACCGCCCTCGCCGTACCAGCCAAGCTTTAAATATCCGTTCTCGTCCACGTACGCGTTCACGCCCATGATTTCACAGGCGTATTCCAAAACATTGCGCCGTGTCACGTCCGATAAATCGGGGGCTTTCGAAACAATGTAATTTAAATTAACACAACTGTCGAAAAGCCCGTTTTCATACGGTATCACTCCGTCAATCGCCGTACGCACCCACGTTTCAACTGTAACATTGTCATTCATGCCCACCATGAGCTGGTCAAGCCAGCGCAGTCTGTCGCTCGCCGTGATTTCAACCTGCGTCAAGGGACGCGCCGCCTGCTCCACCGTGAACCAGCCCATGCCAACTTCTTCACCCGCCGCCGTGAACAAAACTTCGAGCTCTTTGTTTTCAAGCTCCTTCCCGTCCCAGCGTCCGTCCGAGTTGTTCAGCTTGAAGGTGAGCTCCGCAAACGTCACGTTGCCGAGCTCCACCGTCGAGCCGTTTATCGCCTTCCGGTTGATTGACAAAGAACCCAAAACGATGTCACGCTCCGTCAAAACGTACTGCGGCGTCACCGACTTGATGTCGCCCACGTCCCGCACGTTGATTATTATGCCCGTGTTCTCACGGTCGTTGATAAACGCGTTCTTCGCGTCTTCCGATGTCTTTATCATTATCTGTTCTTTATCGTCATGTCTTCGTCTTCGTCAAGATTCTTCGCGCTCCGCTCTATTATCTTGAACGATATGCTTGACCATAGATTCAACTGACTGTTGTACAAGGACGCGGAGCGGTTGCCTACGTAAAACTCACTGTCACGCATATAATCACTGCCCGCCTCGCCCTTCTCGATGTCAAAGTACTTTACCCAGATGTACTCGTGCTTGAACGCTTCCAAAATCCTGTGAGCGTCGTCCGACGTCAGATAATTCCACGTCAGTGACAAAGACGTGCACGTACCCAGCATGCCCTTGCCCATGACCGTGTCTTCCGTACGCCCCGAATCGCTCGCCGAAACGTCTTCAATGTCCAGCTCGTACTTCGAGGGCGCGGGTAAATCCGTGACGTGCGTGCCCACGGTCTTCGTCACTTTCCCCGTCGAGTTGTCCGTTTCCGTCACGCAACTCGCCACGTATATCAAAGGAGAACCACTCATGCGTTCACCTCCATGACGACTTTGCCTGCCCTCTGATTTGCGCGCTCCGCCGCCGATATTATCTTGCTTGCCTTAATCTGTCCGTCTTGCACGAACTGCACCGTGATGTCGCCGCCGCCGACGTTGCTTTCTTCCAAAGCCTCACGCACGCCTTGCTTTATGCCTTCCACAATCTGGTCGTTGTTTGCCACCGCCGTGTGCCCACCCATTGTGCCGACAAGCTCCGGTCCCGCTTCGTTCGCTATGAAAAGCTGCCCTTCGTCGGGGAAACCGCCGTTCGCGAAACCGGTTATGCATATCGAACCAATGGCGAGAGCTGTTGCAATCCCGCCGCAGATGCCCGCCCGTCCCCATGCCGAAACTTTTCCCATGGCGGACAAAATCGCGTAAATGCCCGCCGCTATCGCAAACACGCCCGCGGCAATCGCTGTTGTGAGTTTTCCCCACATAATGTCACCCGCTTCGTTTCTGAGGTTTTTAAAGGCGTTGATTATCGCCATAATCGCCGTGACAATACCGGTTATTGCGCTCGCCACGCCGCCGAATGACGATATGGAAAAATCGTTGCCTTTCTTCATTATCTTGTAGACGTAAATAAGAGCCGTACCCAAGCCCGTGACGACGGTCGTTACGTTTTCTATACTTAACCCGTTTTTGCACATGTCCATTATGCCCGAACCGAGTAAACTAACACTGCCGACGAGCCCTAAAACCGTGGACGCCAAACTGTCGAAAAGAAAACCGATACCCGCAAGCACGAGCCCGACACCCTCCAAGGCTTCTTCCATTGTGTTGTACCAATCTTCATTCGTCCAATCAATGTTCATGAGGTCCATGACGCCTTGTATGACCATAAGAACGCCGCACACATCTTCCAAAGCCGTCAATAGTTCCGAACCCGTAAACAGGGACACCAAAGCGGTCGCTTCCGCGACAAACGCCGCCATACCGCCCAACATGTCTCCGAGCGCCACGTCCGTCATTGAAATCGTTTCGTACATCGAAGAATAATCCGTATCGTTATCCGAAAGCGCGTTGATTTCGTCAAAACCCATAAGCGACTTCTTTGTTTCCTCTATGCTGTCGCGATAATCTTCCTGCTGTCGCGTCGCTATCGTCACGCTGTCCGAGCCCGACATGAGCGCAAAGAAATACGTCAATCCGTTTATCGCGTAAATAAGCGCGTCAATTATCGCGTTAAGAACCGGAGCGAGCGATTCTATCAGTGGCGCGATTGCCGAACCCAGCGAGTTCTTCAACGTGGAAAGCCCCGACGTAAGCTCCGACATTGTGTCATTAAACTCGTCCGAGTACATCGCATAATTCTTTATGCCTTCTTCCAGCGCCTCTGTTATTTGTTTTAAAGCCCAACGTATCATTCGATACGTCGCTATGCGCTTCAACGACTTAAAGAATTTGTCGAATTTGCTCCGCGAACTGTTCGCCGCGTCACTTGCGCCAAAAATCGCGTTCTTTAACATCTGCATGCCTTTACCCGTCTGCTTCGTCACTCCGTCCAAATTCTCCTGTTTGGTCTGTAACTCCGTCATGGAATCGGCAAGCCGGTCAGATTCTTCACGAAGCTGACGTTGTCTTTCGAGATACGCGTCCGTGTCACGCTCCAAGTCCGTGAGCCCGTCATCTTGCTCTTTTAATTGCGGCAACGGGTTGCCGTCACTGCCGAGAATTTGAGGAAGCGGAGCCTGCGTCGCCGGCGGTATTTCCGGAGCCGTCACCTTCACGTTGAGCGAACTGAGTTTTCCCATAAGTTTCGTCAACTCACGCAGTTTCGCTATGTCAACCGAGTTCACCATGTATGAGAGGTGCGATATTTTTTTGGCGACTCTATCAAGCCCGTCAAACGAACCCGTCGTGGCGGACTGTAATTTTTTAAGCGCCTCCGCAAGTTTTTCAATACCCGCGGAGGCGTTGTCCGCGTTCGCCTCTATCTCTATGTTAATTTTGTCGAGGGTTGTTCCGTCTGCCAATTTCTTCACCCTTCCTGAAAAATTCTATTGTCTTTTTGATTGAACGCTCTTTCGCCGCGTCTTTCTCCGCCTGTGTCACGGGATACGGCTCTTTCGGATATTCCGGCGATTTCTGCCCTTTCTTTCCCAAAGCCGCACCCATGACCGAGGCAAACGCCCGCATATTGTAAAGCCCCGCAAGCCACGCGTCTTCGTTCGCCCGCGCGCGGCGGTACTCGTCGGCTTTACGATACGCCGCGGCCGCGTAAATATCACCGTCCCAATACTCCACGTAACTCATGCCCATGGACATGTATACCGGACATTCTTCCGTCAATATCTCCGTGACCGTGCGTCGTTTTTGAGGTGCTACAATTCCACCGTCACTTGTGGGGCCGTCGGTGTCCCGTCTTCCGTAAGCGTGTTGAGCGGAGCTTGATATAACTCACACAGTCTCGTCCAAAAGCCGTCCTGCACGCCCAAAACTCCGCCTATGCTGTCCAGCAGATTCATGGCCGCGTCTTTCTTCATCATCGGCCTGTCCGCAAGTAAAGCATAATAAAACAAATCATACATGTTCGAAGCGGGTTTCGCCGTGCTCTGTATATCGAAGCCTTCCTGCTCCGCCTTTAACATCGTCTTACGGGTAAACCGCAGAATGTATTCCTCGTTTCCCACCGTTATCTTAATCGGTTTTATCTGTTCCATGATTGTTTCCTCTATTTGTTATTTGTCAGTTATCGTCATCGTCATCACCGAACGTCGTGTCTGCTTTTAATGTCCCCGAACTTGTGAGACCTTCCGGCAACGTAAGCCAGCCGTTTATCGCCGTCGTTATGACGCTCGCGGAAGTCGTCGCCACCTCGTTTTGCGATATGCCCGACGTGCCGAGCATTGTGGGGATTCCCGTAAAAAAGAATCCGTACGCGCAGCCGTTGTAGTAATAAATGAACCACGCTTCCTGCCCTTTCCCTCTCGCCGTTTCCACCGCCTTGACGAGGTTGTTCCACGCGCCTATCACCGCGTCCGTGAGATTCAACGTGAAGTCAATCGTACCGCCGGGGTCCTGACGTCCGAGAATGTAACGCGTTATCGTGTCCGTGATGTCCGAGCAGTCAAGCGCCTCCGTGTCAAGGGCGATTTCGGGAGCTTCCGACACGTTTGGTATCTCATAAAACGTCTCGGGCTGTATGCCCGCCGACGTCTCGATTCCCACATAGACTTTCGCGCCTACCGTTGAAAATTCCAATGCCATGATTTAAAATCTCCTATGTTATGTGATAAATTATCTTTCCGTCCTCCGAGGGCTGACCTTTGTCCGCCGTACCCTCGAATTGAAGTCTTAACCTGTAAATCGTGCGGTCGACGTTCGGTATCTGGCGCATGAAGGTGCGTCTGAACTTTATCTCCTCCATGCTGTCGCTTATCAGCTCCGCTATCGCCTTCGCCGTCTGCTTCGCCCCGTCACCCGTCGTGTAAATGTTGCACTCGTACGTCAAATCGACATGGTTTTCTTTGTGATTCGTGTCACTCGTGCGACTGTGTACGCGGTTGTCCGTCTCCACAAATTCCACGCACGGAAACGTCGGACTTTCGGCGATGTACGACGAATGAACCTCCGCGTCCGCATACTTTTCAAGCACGGCAAGCTTTATACGCGTGAACACCGCGTTCTCAATGTCAATCATTGAACACCTCCCGCGCTATCGATTCCATGTCGTCGCGTATCGCAACCGCTCCGTCCCACATGAAATGGTTGTACGGGACGCCGAACGTGTGTACCACCGCCCCGACGTCCATGTCAAAATAATACCAGCCGTTCGGGTCCGCGCCATGCCCCTTGCCGTACGTGCCTATCAAAGCTCCGACCTCTTTCCCTTTCGGGTGCGGGGACAAACCCGCGGGTCCGTTGAACCGCACGCCCGTGCCGAACTCCAAAAACGAAACGTCCGGATGGTCGCACGTCACCACGCGGCGGTTACCCTCGCCCTCCGTGTGGATGTACCCCGCTATCTCGGCGCTGTTGCACGCGTACTTCGCCGTCGCCTCACCTTCTTCCGCAAGCCTGTCAAGAAACTTCGACGTTTTGCCCTTGAACGAACGCACGTAATCGTCCATTTGCTTTACAGCGTTGTTTACCGCGTTCACCGAAAGCCTGAATGATATCGTCATACGTCCACCCTCTGCGCCGTGAACTTGATTGACTGCAAGCCCTTGAACCGCCCTATCACGACAAAGTTGTAATCCTTGCCGTTCAAACTCTCGTCCGGCTCTTTGTCTATCCACAAACGCGTGTGCTCGTCTATCGGACACTTCATGTCACACGTCACCAAATGCAACGTCGAATTGTTCGCCTGTCCGAAACCTTCCAGCTCCGTCACTCCGCTCTCCTGCGCGTATGAAATATAATACTTCATCGGCTCCGAATAGCTTTGTGTGTACTCGCCCGTGAGGTTTCCGTTTCTGTCGGTTATTTCCTCACGACCTTCGTACAGCGATATGTAAATGAGCTGTTTGTTTCTGTCAAGCGTCCTCATAATATCCTTGCGTAGGACGGGAGCATGTTCAGAATCTCCTCGTCCGACTTGTACGTACGCGATATGCTGTTCTCGATGTGTATGCTCTCGCCTTCCGCTCCGCGCTGCGACAGATACCATACAGCGAGCTCGCACTGCAACGTCGAGTATTTGTCGGGCAACGCACGACTGTCCTCACAATGCGGGTAAAGACGCGAAAGCATGGCGGACTTCGCAAGGTTGAGATACACCGCCACAAGCCGCGCGTCGTCAAGCAAAGCGGGGTCGCCCGCCATGACCTGTACGGTCTCAATCTTTTCTTTTTCCGTCATGCTCTCACCTCACCTTTTTATGCTTTCAGCGTGCTCGTTTTCTTCACGGGATACGGAGACTCGTAATTTGCGTCGTAACCGCTTGTGACCACGATGCCGTTCTCGTACTCGGCAAACAGCGTCATGCCCATGATTGCGTACTCCTCGGTCTGCGCCCTGCGGTAGTTCGCGTCGGAATGGAAACCGATGAGGTTCGTCATACCGTCCGTGCGATACGTTAAGCCCGCTCTCTGATAATCGCTCTGCGAAGGGTTGATGTAGTACAGGCAGATGTTCTCAACGGGGGTTGCTATCACGCAACCCTGCGGAATCTCGTCGTCCCCGCAAAGGAATATCGTGTCGAAACCCATGAAGTTCTTGATGTAGCTGAACCCGAACTCCGTCTGAACCGATATTGCCGCCTCGCCGAGGTACTTGTAAACGTCGAGCACGTTCACAAACCCCACAACCCTCGTGACCGTCCTGTGCATGTTCTTCCAAATGGAAAGAACCTTGCCTTTCGCCATGGCGAGCGCCATTTGGAAAGTCGTATTGTTGATGAGCCTCGTCGCGTTTTCGTTGTCAAGGAAGGCGTAGAAACGCCCCATGACGTCCGTCTGCAACTCGTCAAGAAGAGCCTGGTCGGTCATCGCCACGGCCACGTCGTAACCTCTCTGGTTTATCGACTCAATCGTGACGGCCTTCGCCCACTTCTCGATGTCGAGTTTGTGCCCTTTCGTCTCCGTGACCTCAATCTGTGTGAACGGAATCTCCTCGCCTTCGCCGACGCTTCCGCCGAGATTGCCCGTGACCTCGGCTTTGAGCGTGTAAAGGGTCGTCCCCGGCGCTCTCTGTATCGGTCTACAAATCCCCATGATGTCACGGAGAGCTTCCCACGTCTGCGCGAAACGCGTCACAAACGCTATCTCTCTGTCGCTTACGTCGATGAACTGACCTGTCGTAATTACATTATCCTGTGCCATAATGAATTAAAATCTCCTTTTGTTTTTTATGTGTTGTTAAATGCTTCCGGATTGTTGTGAATCGCCTCCATGAGCTCGCCATAGTCGGTTATTTTCATAATCTCCTCGCGGGTCTTCGGTTTCTTCATGACCTCGCCTCCCTCCGGACGGGGAGTCTCTTTTGTGAGGTCGGCCTGTACCGCCTGCTTCACCGCCTCCAGGTGTTTCGCGTTGTTTGCGAACACCTTGTCGGCGTCGCCTTCCACCATAGCTTGCGCCGTGTCCTTCGCAAGCGCCTCGTCATACCCCAAAGCCACGTACTTCGCCGTGAACTCCGCGAGCTGTTTCTCGGTTTTCAGCTTCTTGTTCTCCTCCAAAAGGGCCTCAAGCTGCTGCGCCTGCTCCTCTTTTTGGCGCTCGTCCTCGGACTGCTTCTCACGAAGCCTGTTCTTGTAGTCCGCCGCCTCGCCCGCGCTCTTGTCGCTCGCCTTCTTCCATTTGGAAATCTCGCTCTGCATGTTTGAGTTCGTTTTTTCGCTGTCCGAAAGCGCCTTCTCCAAAGCGCTGATTTTCTCCGCGTCCGTCATCTCTGCGAACCCTTCGATGTCTGCCTTGCCTGCCATTTTTAAATTCTCCTTCGCGAAATTTGTATAGCGGCTTCTCTGTCGCTTCCGCTGTTATAGTCAATGCCGACTTCGCGTTTGTTAAAGATGTTCTCTCACCTGAAATTCAATACACAGCGACAATTCGCGTTGTTCTCCGCGAGTGAGAACAAACCCGGACCGTCCGCGTAATCGTCACCTATCTGAAAAGACTCGTACAAATCAAGCGTCACACCTTCAAGCTCCGCGTGCGAGTCGCGCACTCTGTCGTCCAACATCGTGCACCATACTTTTTTTCTCGCTCCCGCGTCGTACGCCCCGTCAATCTCGCCCTGCACGTACGCACGGTGAGCCTCGCTCTCCCAAAGCCGCCACAGCGCGCCCACGTCGCCGCCTTTAATGTACGCCGTGAATTTGTCCAGCACGCTCTCATCGGCGTTCGGGTAATACCAATCTATCACCCTTTCCGCCCGCTCCGTGTCAAGCTCCGCCTCCGTACCGATTATGTACGCCGCCGCGTTCAGCCCTTCCACGTACGCGTCCAAAAGAAAATCATGGAAATCTTCACGCGCCTTTCTGTTTTTCAAGATTCTCGGCATGAGCCGGTTAATCTCGTCAAACATCGTCAGATACTTCTTCGTCAGAATCTCCGGATACGCCATTCGCTGTTTCCTCCGCCTTTTCTTGCGCCTTCTCCTCTTGTCTCTCGGCGTACGCCGCCGATTCCTGATACGCCGCTTCGGGGTCACTGAACATTCCGCAGCTTACAAACGCAAGCCTCGGCGCTATCTTCTCGCTCGCCAACATCGTCGTGAGCACCGACGCCTTCGTCGAAATGTTCTCGTAATTGCGTCTCGTGAACTTAATCGCGATGTCCGATATGCTCGCCTTCATACCTTTGAGATTGCCGCAGATTTTCAGCACCAACTTCAAAGCCGTGTACTCGCTTTCTTTGTATATCGCCTCACTGTCCTTCGCCCGCGTCTCCGCCGCGCTCCACCCGTCGCGGTACACCACCGCCGTGCCCGTGTCGCTCGTGGAAGACCCGCCGTTTCTGTTCGGCATGCCCGTTATCGTCAGCACCCTGTCGTACAAATCGTCTATGAGCGTCTGCGCTGCCGTCTGGTCAACCGCCTCGTCCAAAAGCTCTATGTCCGCTTTCAAACTGTCCGTCGACTTCAAACAAATGAGCCCAGATTGTCGGATTTTATCGCTTGTCACGCCCTCCTCGAAGTCGACGTTCGTCGCGACCATGAGATTCTGCACCGCCTGCTCCAAGCCGTCCACCCGATTCGACTGTACAAGGTTTATCTCGTCCAAAAGGTCAAGCACACTCTCAAACGCGCCCATTCTCGCCGTGTTCGCGGGATACTCGATTATAGGTATTATGCCCAGCGTGTACGGCAAAACCTTCCTCGGCTGCAAGTCGCCCGAATGATATTCGTAATACGCGTTCTCCGTGTACACGGAAGTCACCGTCGCGTCTTTCGTCTCTATCACGTACACGCCCGCCATGGGCTTGTGTCCTATCTTGTTCGAGTAGATGACGAAGGCCTGACGCGGGTCAAGGGTGTATATCTCAAACGGGCTCTCGTCTGCCATGCCCGAATCGGGCAGAATCATGCGGTACGCCGTCCCGCATATCATGTCCCACTCGATAAGTTCCTTGTCCCGCTCCTCCTTGCCTTCCGCGCCCATGAACCCGTTCAGGGTCGATATGACGCCCGACAAATTCTCGTCCTCACTCCGCGAGACATAAAGAATCGGCTCCCCGCACAGATAACCCGTCTTGAAGGACACTATCTCGTTCGCGTGATTCACCACCACCTTGTTACAGATTTCCGGCCGCACGTCCTTCGTGCGACTCAAAATCGGCTGATAGCCCTTGTAGTATTTGTACAGATACGTGATGTCCTTCGAGTTCTCCGTGTGAACCGGCATGACGTCACTTATCACGTCGACCACGTTCTCACGCGTTATCTCGTCGGCGTCCGTGAATATCTGCTTCCTTCCTATACTGATAAGACCCATTGTTGTCTCCGAGAGCCGTATTTTTGTTAATTTTCTGTCAGAATATAACAAAATAACACTCTCCGTCAAGGAAGAGTGTTAAAAATTAACAATTTAATCAACTATTGTTGCTAAAACGGACGTTTCAGAATCTGCGCATTCACTACCGTCGCTCCGCGCAGCGCGTTTTCCAGCATGGCACACGCGTCGGGGAAATCGTCGTGCGCGACCTTGCCCGTGCGGGTGTACCCGAACAGCTCCCGAAGTCCCAGAGAATACTGACCGCCGCCCGTGATTTTGGAATCGTCCAAAAAATGGAAGTATTTCAGAATGTTGTCCGACGCGAGCTCTATCTTCGTCTGTTTGTTTGAAGACGTGCGTTTCGTTTTGATTGAACACCGAACACCCATGGTTTTGAGCATTTGCTCGACGTCCCGCGCGAAGTACTCGCCCGCGTTGTTGCTCTCGAAAAGCGCCGTGCCCACGCCGTGTTTCGCTATCATCTTCGCGCACTCCGCCTTCGTCACGTTCGGAGTCGAGTTGTCGTACACCACGTCCGGTATGAAAATGTCCTCACCGTACACGTACGCCACCAGCATGACGCACGAATCTTCACCGCTTTCCGCCGTGTCGCAGACGGCGTAAACATAATCGGGCTCTTCCAAAGGGAGCTCCGTGAATCTTTGGAGCTTCTCGCGCGGGAAAAGTATGCCCCTTGCCTCAAAAGGTTGCTGCTGAAACTCCGACTCCCACTGTTCGGGGGAAAGGGACTGTCTTTCGTGCATAAAATACTGCGCCGTGAACTGCTGACGTCCGAGTTTCGGGTTGAAAAACTCGTAGTTGCTTTCGTCTTTGTCGCTTAACGCGGGCACTTCGATTATCTTCGTCCGCCAACCCAAATCCTTCGCCTTTTCCTGCAACCGACCCATGGGGTCGTTCACCGAGTAGCGCGTCCCGCACGAGATTATCGGCGTGCCTTCAAGCGCACGCCCCAAAACGTCGCCGTTTATGTACTCCCATTTGTTTTCCATGCGCTGCGCGTTCTTCGCCTCCTCGCGGCTCTCCACGAGGTCGTCGAGATAAAGGACGTTCGTCGCCTCTGACAGACCAATCTGCGCGGCGTTCACCGAACGGCACAGAATCGTGTGAAACCTGTGCGGCTCTTTCAAGTCTATCCAGCGCTCGTCCGCGTTCGTCCCCACCATGGTCGCCTGCGGAAAAATGTCGAGATAGTTGTATCCGTTGTTCGGGTCGAAGTATCGTCTGCACTCGTTGAAGAACGAGCCCACGAGCGCGTCGCCCGTCGTTATCACCATGCTTTCGAGCGCGGGATTGCGCCCCGACAGCATGCAGATGAAGTTTATGCCCGTCTCCGATTTGCCCGTGCGTTTCGGCATGGAGATTGAGAGAAAGTCCAACTCCCCGTCGAGCGCCTTCTGGTACGCGTCTATGAGTCCCAGCCCCATGAGATACTTACGCCGCGGCAGATAATATTTGTCTTTGTACGGCTTGTCGTACTCCACGGCGATGAGATAATCGTCGAAGTAGTCGCGCGCCGTCATGAAGTACAGCGTCCGCACGGCGTCCGCCGCCGATTTGGTCGCCAACGCCTTCACCTCAGCGTTCCATATCCCCCGCCACCGACGCACGACGGGATACGCCCGCGCCCTGTCTTCGGCGTAAAGAGCCATGAGTGACTGCAAAGCCTTGTCGCGCATGCCGGCACGCTCAAAAGCGCCCACGGCCTTTTCAAGATTTTCAAACGTTCCCATGTCAATACTTCTTGTCTATTATCGGCTCATGTCTGCCTTTCACCCAATCGGTGTGATTGTATCGGTAATAACCTTGATAAAGTTTTTTGTTCCGCAGAATCCACAGAATCGAAGACTTCGAAAACGGCCGTCCGTTCTTTGACAAAAACACGTGTTCGGGACTCAGTGTGTATTCGATTATTTCGTCATACGTTTTCCCGTAATCGAACCGCAACGCGAAAATCGCCCGCACGCCTTCAGCTTCTTCGGGATTCACCACGAGCTTCCCGTGTACGCCGTCGTATCCATATGGCGCCGTACCGCCGACCCAGCCCCCGTGTGAAGCCTTCGTCTCTTTTCCGTGCTCCGTGCGCAGCATGATGTTCTTTTTTTCCATTTCCGCGAACACCAGCGTCAGAGCCTCAAAAGCCGAGGCCATGGCCCCGTACTCCCCGAAATCCTCCGACACGGATATGAGGTCGATGTCTTTTCTTTTCAAAGCCATTTTGTAATAATAATACACATTGATGTCTCTCGCCACGCGGTCGAACTTCGCCACCACCACGGCTTTGTACTCATTCGATGTATATCTTTCCGTGAACGCCAGCTCGTCGAACCCCGGACGGAAGTCCGCCCCCGACCTTGCCTCGTCCCGCACCCAACCGTAGATGTCGTGACCCTTTTTTTCACAGAACTCCCGAATCTGCCGCTCCTGCGCCTCCAATCCGAACTTGTCCTCGCCCACCTGCTCGTCCGTGGACACCCTCAAATAACCGATGACTCTCATGATTCTTTCTCCTTATGCTTTTTGTCACGCTTCCGCGAACTTCGCGTCCGCGTTCATTTTCACCACCCATTATACAAAGTTTAGTCTGTCATGTCAACACGGACTAAACCATGTTTTTATAGCAAAAATCTATACCTCATACCGTTTTGACTTATTATGTGTATAACTCATTCTCATCTTTGAAAAACAATAAACCGCATCTTTTCTCCGACCTTTTTTTTCGCAAGAAAAGAAAAAGAAAAGAAGCAAAAGAAAAAGAAAAGAATATATACTTAGTACTTAGTAATATATATAAGCTAATAAGCTAGGTAATAAGATACTTCTCACCTATTCCCTATACCCTATACCCATACCGAGTACTTATTCCATGTCAAGTACTCCGTGCTTATAAGAGCATAGTCCACAGTAAGAAGAAACGTAGACAAGATTAGAACCTTATACCATGCTTACTATCGTAAGCATGCCATAAGAACCTAATCTTGGCGACCTTTCGCCTCGCGGGGGGCGGCGCCGCTCTAAAAAGGCGCCGGGGTGCCCGCCGCGGCATAAGTATACC